>CBFHLF010000012.1:0-24392 GCA_965656555.1 uncultured Acidiluteibacter sp.
TTGAAGGCGAAAAAGTTCAAATCGTTAACATCAATAATGGAGAGCGGTTGGAAACATACACCATAAAAGGGAAAAGGGGATCAGGAGAAATTTGCTTAAATGGTCCTGCTGCTCGAAAAGTGGCAGTGGGTGATATCGTTATTATTATCAGCTATGGTATTATGGAATTAGAAGCAGCAAAGGAATTTAAGCCTACTATTGTATTTCCAGATGAGCAAACAAACCTATTAAAATAAGCCTTTTGAAAAAATTCATTCTTAATTTTTTGAAGATATCGATTCCATTAGCTTTTGGAATTTTCTTGATATGGTACGTATTCAACAACCTAACCACTGCCGAAAAGGATCACGTATTTTATTCCTTTAGTCATGCCAATTATTTTATCATTTTATTATCGATCCTTTTTGGAATCTTAAGCCATGCTTCTCGAGCAATACGATGGAAATACACCATTGAGCCTCTTGGAAAAGTTCCCAGTTTTTGGAACAGCTTTTTTGGTGTAATGATTGGGTACATCGCTAATTTGGCCTTCCCACGTTTAGGAGAGGTAACACGACCTGCCGTAGTAGCCAAGTATGAAAATATGCCATTCAACAAACTGCTTGGAACCATTGTAGCTGAGCGTGTTGCTGATTTGATTATCTTAGGCGTAATTACTTTATCTGTTATCTTAATGGAGATAGATAAGTTAAGAGAATTGCTGATGGATACGGTGGCCCAAGGTGGAGATAAGTTTTCTGCTGAAAATATCATTACGTTACTTATTGTAGCTAGTATTGGGGGAGGGATATTTTTATTCTTCATGATCTCTAAATCAAACAACCCCTTCTTCGCTAAGATTAGAACCTTGTTTCAAGGAATTTTTGAAGGAGTAAAAACTATCGCTACCATGAAAAAGAAGGGCCTCTTTTTATTACACACGGCCTTTATTTGGATCATGTACTTGTTGATGCATTATGTGTGCTTTTTTGCACTTTCGGATACTGCTGATGTGCCTGTAGCCGGCGTTTTAGCATCTTTCGTGCTTGGCGGACTATCAATCGTTTTTGTACAAGGTGGTATCGGGGTTTACCCAATAGCTATTATGAAAACACTTACCATTTATGGTGTATTGAATACCTCTGCTTTAGCATTGGGTTGGATTATTTGGACTGCCCAAACGCTTATGATTATTGTTCTAGGTGTTATATCCATTATTTTTATCAGAATCGTTAATCAAAAGAAGGATGCTGCAGCAAGTTGAGATAATACAGTCAAAGATAAAAACGCTTGATGAATTAAAATTGCAGGTAAAACGCTGGCGCTTGAAAAGTGAATCAGTGGTGTTTACAAATGGTGTGTTTGATATCTTGCATCCTGGGCATGTATCCTATTTGGCTAAAACCAAAGACTTGGGAAACCGACTAATCATCGGCCTAAATGCAGATGTATCGGTAAAGATGCTCAATAAAGGTCCAAATAGGCCAATTCAGAATGAACAAGATCGAGCATTTTTATTAGCTGCGCTTTCTATTGTTGATGCGGTGGTGTTATTTGAGGAAGAAACTCCCTATGAGCTTATTAGCCAATTGGTGCCTGATGTTTTGGCAAAAGGGGGAGACTATAAAGTAGAGGAGATTGCTGGTCATGATGTAGTGTTGAAAAATGGAGGTCGAGTAGAAATAATCGATTTTCTCGATGGGCATTCAACCACCTCTATTGAGCAAAAAATTATGAATTTCAAGTAATTTTCGCCGCCTTCTACTTCATAATTGCTTAGTTTCGTAAGTATAGACCATTCTAAACATATTATGAGACGTTTATTAACCCCCCTGATTTTTGTTTTTTCGCTTTCGATAACTGCTCAAGAATCTTCACCTTCATTCAATAAACTATCCGCACTTTACCAAAAAGGAAGCTATGCTGAAGTGACTGAATTGCTTTCACAGCGTGCTTCCAAAGGAGACTTGTCCATTCAAGAGCAGCAGCTTCTGGCTGATGCACATCACAAGCAAGACCATTTTAAATTGGCCGAGGACGGATATACCAAAGTTTTAAAACAAGATAAAAAGAGCTATGTGGCGCTTTTTAATAGAGGTGCAGCACGTGTATTTTTAGAAGATTATAAAGGTGCTTTGAAAGATTTAAAAAATGCGATTGCCTTATACCCGGACTCTGCTGAAATGTATTACTACAAAGGTTATTGTGAAGCAGAATTGTTTGATTATAAAGATGCGATTGCTAGCTATTCAAAAGCGATAGCGCTAAAACCCGATTACGCTGCAGCTTATTATAATCGAGGAGCGGCAAAAGGAGAGCTAGATTTATATGAAGCGGGAATGGAAGATTTTTCCACTGCATTAGAACAGCAACCTGACTTGGAAGATGGGCTACTCAATGTAGCACTATCTAAGCTTGGTATGGGAGATTTAGATGGAGCCATCGCTGGATTTGATCAAGTAATTGCGAATCGAGATAAAAACTTGGGTAAAGCCTACTTTTACAGAGGTGAGGCACGGTATGATAAGGGCCTGCGAACAGAAGCTTGCGATGATTTTAACCGAGCAATGACCTTGCAATATGAGGGTGCAGATAGAAATATAGGAGATCTTTGTGGTGAAAATAAAAAGTCCAAACGTCGAGATATAGATATTACCTTTTAAAACAATTGAAAGTTGGCTAAACTAAAGAAGGCATTTTTTTGTCAAAGTTGTGGTAATCAATCACCCAAATGGGAGGGGAAGTGCAATAGTTGCGGTGAGTGGAACACTTACGTAGAAGAAATTATCCAAAAGGAGTCTGCAGCTACTACTGTTAGCTCGCTGATCACACCAAAAAGAAGCACGAAGCCGAAAAAAATCAATGAGGTCACCTTTAGTGAAGAACGAAGGTTTCCTTTAACAGATCCGGAGTTAAGTAGAGTGCTTGGAGGTGGGTTAGTGCCCGGCTCTTTGATACTTTTTGCTGGTGAACCCGGTATCGGTAAGTCTACACTATTGCTGCAGCTTGCGATGCAGATGAAAGGAATTCGTATTGTTTATATCAGTGGAGAGGAGAGCGAGCAACAGATAAAAATGCGTGCTGAGCGAATTGGTTCATTAAATGATGAGTGTTATCTCTTTACAGAAACTTCCATGCAAAACATCCTTATTCACTTAGCAGAATTGGATGCAGATATCGTGATAGTAGATTCTATACAAACTATTCACACGCAAATTATCGAGTCATCTGCGGGTAGTATTTCTCAAATTAGGGAATGTACAGCTGAGCTGATGAAGTTTGCAAAGGAAACCACTACGCCAGTATTTTTAATTGGTCACATTACCAAAGACGGAAGTATTGCAGGTCCTAAAGTACTAGAGCATATGGTTGATGTTGTTTTACAGTTCGAGGGAGACCGTAACTTTATGTATCGCTTGCTTAGAACACAGAAAAACCGCTTTGGGTCTACCAATGAGTTGGGAATTTATGAGATGAATAGTTTGGGATTACAGCCCATTATAAATCCCTCTGAATTGCTTATTGGTAATCGTGACGAGCCGCTTAGTGGCTCAGCGACTGCTGCCACAGTAGAGGGAATACGACCTTTATTGATAGAGGTGCAAGCATTGGTCAGTAGTGCAGCTTATGGAACTCCGCAGCGGTCTTCAACTGGATTTGACTTACGTCGACTAAATATGCTACTTGCTGTTTTGGAGAAACGTTGTGGATTTCGTCTTGGAGTTAAAGATGTTTTCCTAAATATCGCTGGAGGTATTCGGGTGGATGATCCGGCTATTGATTTAGCTGTGATTAGTGCAATTCTGTCCTCAGGAGAAGATATGCCAGTGAATCCTAAATATACTTTTGCTGCTGAGGTTGGCTTGAATGGTGAAATTAGACCAGTTAGCAAAATTGAACAACGTATTTTAGAGAGTCAAAAATTGGGTTTTACTAAAATATTTTTGTCAAAATATAATCGAAAAGGAATCGAGCAAAAGAATTATTCCATAGAATTGGTTTTTGTCGCAAAGATTGATCAAGTGTTTGAATTGTTATTTAGCTAAAGATGTTATCCAATGTTCCAAAATTATTAAGGTCGTATTATCCTAATTTAATTTGGGAGGGTGATCAATTGGAACAAAATAAGGTGTACCTCACTTTCGATGATGGGCCTATCCCAAATGTAACACCTTGGGTATTGGATACGCTAAAAGACTATGGAGCTTACGCAACCTTCTTTTGCATTGGCGATAATGTTTCCAAACATCCCGAAATCTATCAACGTATATTGGATGAAGGTCACGCTGTTGGCAATCATACGTTCAATCACTTTAAGGGGTGGAGCAAAACCGACCAAGAATACCTTGAAAATGTCCACTTGGCAAAAGGCGTTATCGATTCTAATTTATTTAGACCGCCATATGGTCGTATCAAAAAGTCGCAGATCGCACTGTTAGAAAAGGACTTTAAAATTATTATGTGGTCAGTACTGTCAGGCGATTACAACCAAAGGAGATCTCCAAAGCAGTGTTTTACAAATGTTAGAAGACACATTAAGCCCAATTCTATTATTGTATTTCACGATAGTATAAAGGCTGAGCGAAACATGAAGTATGCGCTAATAAAAACCCTCAAACTAATTAAAGAACGAGGGCTTTCTACTGCGTTGTTTTCTTCGTAATTATTCTTGTTTAGATGCTCTTATTCCGGTATCGTTAAATCGAATTCCTACCATAAATTCATGTGATCCGGTGCTGTAATTCGTGATGTCTGATTGTATGAAATCATATGAATATCCAAACGTGATGGTGTTGTTCAGCGTAAACCCAAGCAGCATAGCAAGAGCATCCTCTTGTCGGTAAGAGATACCTGCAGAAAATTGATCAAGGTAAGTCGCTCTCAATGTTGCTTCAAACTGCACTATAGGATCAACAAATCGAACAATAGCGCTAGGATCTAGCTTAAATTGATTATTGATTTCATAGGTGTATCCGGCCATTAAGTAATAATGGTTTACAATTCTACCTGATGTCCCTCTTACATCATCAAATTCCAAATTGCGTTGGATAAGAGAAGGCGCCGATCCACCAAAGTAGAAATTTCTGCCATAAAGGTAAAAACTGAACCCTGCATCAGGCTTTAACTCATTTTGCAGGTTATTGATAAATGCATCATCCGTTTGGTCCTCTAAGGTAATTTCCGAGCCATCGAGGCTAAACTGTGTAATTCCTCCATTTGCTGCCAATGATAATCGAATATCATCGGTTAGGTTTACATGGTAAGAATAGGATAGGCTAAGACCTGTTCGTTTGGTTGGTCCAGTTACATCAACAAAGATGTAGCCACCAACTCCCATGTTCTGTTTTTTTAGCGGTCCATTCACACCAAGGGTAAATGTTCTTGGGGCATCTTGTATCCCTTCCCACTGGTAGCGGTTGTTTGATTTCGCCTCAAAATAAGGTCGAGACCCTGCAACTGCTGGATTAATGATGTAATCGTTCAGCTGGTATTGGGTGAACTGCGGAAGTTGCTGCGCCGACACGCTAAATGTGCAGCCGATAATCCCTAGTATGATTGTTAAATACTGTTTCATAATTATCTCATTATTGTGATTGGACCTGTAAATGGTTCAAACTTATCGTCTTTTAAGTCTATGATGTAATAGTAAGTTCCACTAGGAACTGCTTTTCCTTCAAAGCTTCCGTTCCATGGTTCTGTGTAGCTTCTAGACTCGAAGATTACTTGTCCCCATCGGTTAAATACTTGAACGGTTGTATTTGGGAAAGCCTCAATAAAGTCAAGATTCCATACATCGTTTTTGCCATCACCATTCGGAGAGAAACCTGATGGGAATGTAATAGGCTCTTCATAAAGAACTCTCATGGTATCAGATGCAAAACAACCATTTGTATCAGTTACCGTTAAGGTATACGTTCTAGATTCTCGTGTATCTGATGTTGGTTTTTCTGTTGTAGGGTCACTCAAGTTAGTTGCAGGAGTCCATAAGTAAGTAAACGATGGATTACCGCCCATTGGGTTCAGTTGCGCAATTTGATTATCAAATATTCGTACGTTTCTACCTGCATCGATAACTGGACTAGCCGCAACAGTTACAGTTTTTATCGTGGTATCATTACAACCCATTCCATTAGTCGCTATCAACGCATATCGGTAAGTTCCTCTCGTATCTAGACTAAACGTGGTGTCAAAATTAGTGGTCAGTAATGTGTAAGATGGTACATTATACCAAGCAGCTGAAACTACACCACTTCCTCTGGTACTTCCGTTCAATATCACTTGCCCATTGTCACAAATTACAGTGTCGTTACCTGCTACTGCAATTACTGTGTCTCTTGCTCCGATAAATACGGTATCAGTAATAGAGCAATTGGTGGCGTCAGTTATGGTTACTAAGTTTGGACCAAAGCACAAGCCAGTTACAATTGGTCCGGTCTGACCTCCTGCCCATGCTATGGTGTAAGGAGCAACTCCTCCGCTCGCAGCAATCTCTGCTGTTCCATTACAAGAGCTACTGCATATTACATTGGTTGTATCAATTACATTCATAACAATTGCAGAGTTTGCGCTTACAGTTGCGTTGACCACTGCGCTACAGCCATTGTTATCCGTTACAATGGCACTGTAATTTCCGGCACATAAATTGGCCGCTACATTCGTTGTTTGCGCATTCGGATCATTCCATATAAAGCTGTAGGCTAGCTTACCACCAAATGCATTTACACTAATCTGTCCGTCGCAGTCATTTCCACAATCTACATCAGTTACCAAAGGCTGACTAATTAATAATGAATCAGGACTGCCGATAGTAACCGTTTCAAAATATTGACATCCGTCTGCTACTGAAGTAAGCAATAACGTATAGTCTCCTGCACATAGCCCTTGAGCATCTGTATTTACAGCAGCTACAGCGTTATTATTTATATCCAACCATTGGTAATCAACCAATACTGATGATACGTTTGCTGTTAATGTTCCATCACATGCTCCAAAGCAACTTACATCAGTTGATACAGGTGTAGGATCAATTTGAATAGAAGTGTTTGAAACGGTAAACTCAAATGATTGAACGCAGCCGTTAGCGTCTGAAATATCGACATTATATAACCCTGCACATAGCCCATCTACAAAATTGCTATCGGGTAATCCTGCTAGACTCCAGTTGAAGTTATATGGTGCAGCTCCTCCTGTTACATTAAGTAAAATTGAACCATCGCAAGGGAAGCTGTTACAATTTACTGCCGTGATTTGTGGATTTACTGAAAATTGTGCCGGCTCTTCAATGGTCACATTTACTACTTGCATGCAACCGTTTGCATCGGTTATTTGCGCAAAGTAGTTTCCTGCACATATTCCGGTTAAGGTATCAGCGGTAGAGCCATTATGTGGCCAGTAGTATTGGTATGGAGCTTGTCCTCCAATTGGTGTAATGATAGCGCTTCCGTCGCATGCATTATTACATGATGCATTTGTTGTAGCAACTAAGGCGTTGGTGATTCCACCCGCGTTATTGATTCCTACATTAAATGTCTGTGAACATCCATTGGCATCGATTACATCAACTACATAAATTCCTGCACATAAATCAACCGCTTTTGTGCTGTCCGAGCCATTACTCCAATTAAATGTATATGGTGCAGCACCTCCTGTGATGCTTATTTCTGCTTCTCCGTCACAAGCTCCACAATTTGCATCTGTTGTGTTAAATGAAGCAACTAAATTAGCCGGTGCTGTAATGGTGTAACTATCAAATCCGATACATCCATTAGCGTCAGTTACCTCTACTGTGTAGGTTCCTGCGGAAAGTCCATTCAAATCTTCAAAGGTTTGGCCAAAAGGCAACCACTTGAAGCTGTATGGAGCAGTTCCACCATTCGGAGTGATAAAAATGGCTCCATTGTTATCTCCTGCACACGTTAAGGTTGTTGTAGAGTCTAACGTAATTGTTGGACCATTTCCATTCGGTAAATTGAAGCTAAAGAAATCTTCGCAACCATTGGCATCTCTTACTCTGAGGGTATAACTTCCTGCAATGATGGAAGAAATTGATACTGCAGTTTGTCCTGCTAATAATGTGTTGTTAGCATCGAACCACTGTAAATTATATGGAGTAGTTCCTCCTGATACAGTGGCAGAAATACTTCCATCTGATAGGCCACAGCCCGGATTAGTTGCTGTAAAGGTAGTTGCTAATGCATTTGGAGACCCAATTATTATTTGTTCGGTGATACTACAACCATTAGCATCTACTATTTCTACTGAGTAGTTACCTGGGCACATGCCGCTTGGGTTGGCAGTTCCTTGGCCCGAACCAGGAGCCGGTGTCCATATATAGCTGAACGTACCTGAACCTCCTGCTGCAGTTACGCTTGCAGAACCGTCGCAGTTTGACGTACAAGTTGCATCTATAGTAGTTGTTGTTGCAAAAATAGCAGATGGAGAATTAATAGAAACAGGCTCTATCGTAACACAACCTGAATCGTTTATTACTTCTACAAAATAATTTCCTGCACATAATCCCGTTGCTGTGGCCGTTGCTTGTCCAATGCTTAAACCAGTTGTAGCATCAAACCATTCAACTGAACAGTTTGCTGTAGTACAGTTATAACTTGCCGTTGCTGTACCATCGCAGCTGCTGATACAACTTTCATCTGTTTTGGTAATAACAACTGTTTCTCCACCATTATCATTGATAGATGCGCTAAATCGATTGATACAACCTGAACTAACATCTGTAACTTCTACAAAGTAATTCCCGGAGCATAAGTTCGTAGCAGAAGCAGTAGTCACATTTATAGGAGATAAGTTGTTATCCAACCATTCGAATGTAAATGGTCCTGCACCAACAGGTGAAACAGTAACGGAGCCATCACATATACCACAAGTAGCATCCGTTGAGCTAGTGGAAGCTGCAATTGCTAACGGTTCTGTAATGGTAACCGTCTCCACTAATGTGCAACTGTTTGCATCGGTAATAGTTACCGTATAATTACCTGCGCATAAATTTCTCAGGGTATCAGTAGTTGCTGTATTCGACCAAGCGAATGTATATGGGAGTGCTCCGTTTGCAGGTGATACAAATGCAACACCATCACAAACACCATTACAAGAAGCATTAACACTTCCAACTCCTGAATTTATCGCATTAAATTCAGTTATAGTTGCAGATAATGTCGTATCACATCCCTGCCCATCGCTGATGATTATGGTGTACGTTCCTGCGCACAGACTTGTGCCATTAGATGTTCCTTGGCCGTTTGGCGGAACTGGAGTCCACGTGTAGGTATAATTACTGGAACCTCCTCCTGATGGAGCTAAATTGATAGAACCATCACAATTACCATTACACGTTGCATTTACCACCGTTTCGTTTGGTAAGATAGGTGTAGAACCACCAATTGTAAATCTAACCGTGGTATCACATCCGTTGGCATCAGATATTAGCACTTCAATTGGTCCTGGGCAGAGGCCTGAGGCTGCGTTGGTTCCCGCACCAACTGCAGGTGTTGGAGTCCAAGTGAAGCTGTAAGGAGCAACACCTCCAACAGGATTAACTGTTGCTGTTCCATCGCAGTTACCTCCGCATGATTCATTGGTAAACGAGCTGTTTGGTACGATGCTATTTTGTGTTCCAATAGTTGTGCTAGCAGTAGTGGTACATCCTCCGGCATCAGTTACCGTTACGTTATAGGTTCCTGCGCACAGTCCATTGAGAATTCTATTTCCTTGCTGACCTGCAGGCGGAGCAGGACTCCAATTGTAAGTGTGTGGCGCTGATAAAGTCCCTGACAGTATTACTTCTGCTGTACCATCGCAAGAATTAGAACAGGTTTCGTCAGTGCTATTTATTGCTGCTGTGTATGCAGTCCCTTGCGTTACATTAATCGCTACTACTGTGTCGCAATTATTGGCATCTGTAATCGTTACAGTATACGTCCCTGCACATAAACCAGAAATAGAGTCTGTGTTTTGTCCAATAGGCGTTCCTGACCATACAAATGTATAGGGAGCAGAGCCGCCTGAAGGTCTTACAAATGCAGAACCATCACACAAAGTTATTGCTGAACAACTTACCGCTACAAATCCGGCATTAGGTATAATTTGGGATGGGCTATTAATACTTACTGTGTCCAAACTTACACAACCATTCACATCACTTACTTCAGCAATATAGCTGCCTGCGGCAAGACCTGTAGCAGTTAAGGTAGTTTGCCCAATTGGTGAGCCGGTGATCGTTAACCAATTTACACTACAAGTTGTTAATAGACATGGAGCGTTAACGGTAGCTGTTCCATCACTTAAACCAAAGCAACTCACATCGGTGCTTGTGGTAGTTACTACAGGAGCGTTGTTGTCAATAACATTTGCACTAACAGTATCTTTACAACCATTTAAATCAGTTATTTCTACATTGTATACGCCTGAACATAGAGCTCTTGCTGTATCTGTGGTTTGTCCGATTGGGACAAAACTGGCATCAAACCAATTGTAAGTATACCCGGGTGTTCCACCTGCTACGGTAACTACAGCTGTTCCATCACAGACAGTACAGTTCGAGTTGGTTGTTGTAGTTGTTGAATTGAGTTGTGTTGGTTCTGTAATCGTGTAATTGGCGACAGAATCACAATTATTAGCATCTGTGATGGTTACCGTATATGTTCCAGCGCAAAGACCATTGATAGAAGATGCAGTGCTACTTGTTGACCATAAGAAAGTGTATGGTGCAGTACCTCCTGATAAAGCAAATATACCAAGCTCTCCATTGCAGTCTCCAAAGCAGTTATTGTTGATGATGGTATCTAAGTAAGTAAATCCTGATTGTGGATTGATAGTAAAATTATCAATCGCAGTACAACCATTGTCATCTGTAACGGTAACTGTATAACTTCCTGCAGCAAGTCCTGTGATACTTGGGCCTGTTTGTAAGGTGGACCAATTGAAGGCATATGGTGTAGTACCTCCTGTTGCGCTTGCTGTTGCTGTTCCATCGGCATTTCCACTACAGCTTACATTCGTAGTAGCAGTTGAAGGGATAAGTTGAGCTGGTTCGGTAACGATGATGGTAGTGTCTTTGAAACATCCGTTAGCGTCTGTAACGGTAACCGTATATGACCCTGCAGACAATCCACCAATAGTATCTGTTGTTGCAGTGGTATTCCATAAGTAGGTATAAGGTGTCGTACCTCCTGTTGCTAAAATTCGTATAAATCCGTTGTTGCCTCCATTACAGTCGATAGTAGCCAAAGAATCAACGCCAACAAAGATAGAAACTCCATCATTTACTGTTGCACTGTCTAATTTAGTACATCCATTTAAATCAGTAATGGTAACAAAATATTTACCTGAGGCTACTGCTGTCAAATTTTGCGTAGTAGCGCTATTAGACCAGCTGAAAGTATAACCCGGAGTTCCGCCACCTGTAGTTAATGTAATACTTCCATCGGCCAAACCGCTACAAGATGCATCTGTTACAGCAAAGTTTGCTGTAATTGTGGTAGGCTCTCCTACAATTCCTGAATCTATAAGCGTACATCCATTCGCATCTGAAACGGTTACGGTGTAGGTGCCTGCCGTAACATTTGAAATATTCCCACCTGTAGCAGCATTACTCCAAGTAAAGGTATAAGGGGCGGTTCCATTGCTTGCAACTGCCTGCACGCTTCCATTTGCACTGTCTTTACAAAGTGCGTCAGTAGCTGTTATTGCTAGTGTTACCGCATTTGGCGCAGTAACTGTTGCTGAGTCAATTGCTGTACAGTTATTATCATCGGTAACCGTTACAAAATACTTACCTGCTGATAAATTTCTAATCGTATCTGTAGTGGCTGTAGTTGACCATAGATAAGTATAAGGAGCTGTTCCTCCTGTCGTAATCACAACGGCTTGCCCATCAGTATTAGATGCACATAGTAAGTCTACTGTGGTCGTGGTAGTCGTTAATGGTAGCGGTTCAGTCACTGTTGTTGTTAAGGTATCTGTACAGCCATTCCCATCGGTAACAATTAATGAGTAGGTTCCGGCAGAAACATTCTTCAATGTATCTGTTGTTTGAGCATTATCCCATAAATAGGTATAGGGAGCTGTTCCTCCTGTTGTGATGACAAACGCCCCCCCGTCATTTCCTGCATTACAGCTTACATTTAATGTACTGTCAAGTGTGATTACTACCGGATTAGATTGAATGACTTCTGCGCTATCTATGACTGTGCAATTGTTGGCGTCAGTTACCGTTACAAAATACTTTCCTGGGTTTAGGTTGTTGATGGTCGCGCCTGTTAATCCACCCGTCCATGAGTAGGAGTATCCTCCTGTCCCACCGGCAGCAACTACAGTAGCTGACCCATCTGCAGAAGTGTTGCAACTAGCGTCTATTGTTGTTACACTGGTTGTAATCAAAGTGGGTTCTTGAATTTCAGTAGAATCTAACGCAGTACATCCATTCAGGTCTGTAACCGTTACAAAATATTTTCCTGCTGCTAAATTGTTAACAGATGCGGTCGTAGCCGAGGTAGACCAATTGAATGTAAAACCACCTGCACCACCACTTGGTGAAACTGTTGCCGTTCCTGTGGCAGCGCCAAAACAATTAGCATTTGTACTAGCAACAGTTGTGTTAATTACAGGAGATTGATTAATGGTCACTTGATCTGTAACCGTGCAGTTGTTAGCATCGCTGATGGTTACTGTGTATGTTCCTGTAGTTAGATTACTTATTGTTGCAGTGGTTGCAGTATTACTCCATGAAAAGGAGTAACCTGGTGTACCTCCTGTAGCGCTTGCTGTTGCGCTTGCAGCTGCAAGCCCTGCGCATTGCGGGTTATTGGTAGTTGTAATATTGCTTAAAATAGCCGTGGGTTCGGTCAATGTAAATTGAGCAGTTTCTGTACAATTGTTGGCATCGGACACGGTGACCGTGTATGTTCCTGCCGTAAGGCCTGTGATTATTGGGGTTGTTGCAGAGTTACTCCATAAGTAAGTATATCCGGGTGCACCACCTGTTACAGCAACTTCTCCGGCACCTTGATTTCCCCCATTACACAAAGGATTACTTTGGACAGTAGTAGTTAGGTTTAGTTGTACACCTTGACCAATTGTGGCCTGAGTGGTAGCTGTACAATTATTGACATCGGTAACTGTAACGGTATATGTTCCTGCTGTTATACCATTATTTATTGCAGTTGCGGTGGTATTTGACCATAAAAAATTATAAGGAGCAGTTCCACCTGTGGCAGCTGCCTCTATACTTCCATCTGTTCCATTAAAACAAGTAGCATCTGCTTGAGAAATGATAGATGCAGTTAATAGAACCGGTTCTGTAATGATTACTTGTTCTTCAGCGGTACATAAGTTAGCATCCGTTACTGTAACTGTGAAGGTTCCTGCAGATAGATTGGTAGCTGTAGCGGTAGTTTGACTGTTTGACCAACTAAACGTATAACCTGGATTTCCTCCTGTAGCACTAGCGGTTGCTTGCCCATCTGATAGACCAAAACAGCTAACGTTTGCGTCCACTGTTATTGTTGGTACAATAGGAGTCGCTGAATTTAAAGTTACTTGAGCTGTAGCAGTACAAGTATTAGCATCTGTCACTGTAACAGTATATGTACCCGGACCAATGTTTAATAATGTTCGAGTAGTGGAAGCATTTGACCACGCATAGGTATATGGACTTGTTCCACCTGCTCCAGTAGCTTGAATAATTCCGTCGTTATTTCCTGCGCAGTTGAGGTTATTTATGATTGAAATAGTAGCACTAACTGCAGATGCAGGCTGAGTTACATTTACCGTTTCAGTTGCTGTACAAAGGTTGACATCGGTAACGGTAACGGTGTATGTTCCTGCTGTAAGACTTCCTATCGTGGCGGTGGTAGATGAGCCTGCGTCAGACCATAAAAAAGTATATGGACCGACTCCTCCGTTTGGTAAACTTGCTACGGTACCATCACTTCCTCCGTTACACGTAACATTGGTGGCGGTTGCATTAGGAAAAATCTGATTTCCTTGTGTTATTGTAATTTGAGCAGTTGCTGTACATGTATTTCCATCGGTTGTTGTAACTGTGTAGGTCCCTGCTGCTAGACCTGTAACAATAGCAGTGGTAGCGCTATTTGACCATGCAAACGTGTAAGGAGCTGTTCCTCCTGCAGGTGAAGCTTCAGCACTTGCGTTTGCTCCTCCGAAACAAGTAGCACCTGTACTGTTGATAATAGTAGTGGTGAGTACGGTCGGTTCTGTTACAGTAGCTTGCGCTACAGCAGGGCAATTGTTTGCATCATTAACGGTAACTGTATATGTTCCTGCTGCCAAGTTACTAATGGTTGCAGTGGTAGCGCTATTAGACCATATAAATGTATATCCTGGAGTTCCTCCTGTTGCACTTGCTGTTAACTCTCCATCAGAAAGTCCATTACAGCTAACATTAGATACCACATTTACTGCAGGAACAATGGCTGTGGGGGCAGTTAAAGTAATTTGATCTATTTGCGCACATAAATTAGCATCGGTAATTGTGACGGTATAGGTGCCCGCACCAATATTTAATAAGGTAGAAGATGTAGCGCTATTTGACCATGCAAAACTATATGGTGGGACGCCACCTGTTCCGTTCGCTGAAATAATACCATCTGTATTCCCATTACAGTTAATGGGAGATATTAAGTTGATATTTGCTGACAGTAATGTGGCAGGTTGAGTAATGGTTACGGACTCAGTATTGGTGCAAGAAGTATTATCTGTTACTGTAACAGTATATGTTCCGGGTGCTAATCCACTAATTCCCGTTGTAGTGGCCGAATTGGACCACAAGAAAGTATAGGGGCCAACTCCTCCCGAAGGGGCAGAAGTTGCTGTCCCATTATTATCTCCTCTACATTCTACATTGGTTGAGGTCACATTTGGTGCAATCTGTGAAGGGCCTCCCACAGTAACTTGGTCTACATTGGTACAATTGTTTGCATCGGTAATGGTGACGGTATACGTTCCTGTGCACAATCCTGATATTGAAGATGTAGTCGCACTATTTGACCATAAATACGTGTATGTTAGCCCGGGAGTAATAGGCGTTCCTCCAATTGGAGTAGTACTTGCAGTTCCATCGCATGCTCCAAAACAACTTTCATTGGTATGCACTATATTGGCAAAAATAGGATCAGGCTCCATTACACTAACAAAAACACCTGTTGTAGAATTATCTGCTTGATCAAGTACTCGAAGTAAATAGGTTCCGTTGCTTAAGCCTGTTGCAGTTTGACCTGTTACAGTCGGAAAACCTGCTCTTGACCATGTGTAAGTGTATGGTCCTGTTGGTCCTACGGTTCGAAGGGAGTCTACGGTAGCAGACCCATCCGCTAGTCCATTACAAGTCGGAGGCGTCACAGTTGTAAATACTTGCGTAACCTGTTTGTTGGTGTTACCGCCGCCACCTTTCTTACCAGCACCGTTGCTTGTGGTAAGGTTTGACGTTAACCCTTGTTGGATAATAATCTTAGAAAGGTCAATATACGACCCGTCATTTGCATTGATGGATTTATTATGAACCAATAAATTCCCGTTATCTAGTCGAACTGATTTTTGTTGAGGTGTAGTAAATATGTACTGTTCACAGTAAATATTATTTGAGCTGGTAATAATATCGCCCGACTCGTGGGTAATCGTTCCCTCTACCGATAAGGTTTTATTGAGTGTTGCTTTACCTGTATTTTTAATTGTTATTGCACTAACAAATAAGCTAGGAGATAGGGAATAGGTTACCTTCTTTTTGGCATTGAGAACAATTACTCCCTCGTTGATAATTTTTGTTTGTTCGCCAATTCTAATGTCACCAACTATTCGCAAAGTCGCTCCCTTAGAGCCTTTTAAGAACAATTGACCATCACCTGTAGTGATTAAATCATTACAAACAGCATTTGCAAACGTTATAACCGCTGCATTGTCAGTAGATAGAAAAACGTTGTCTTTTTCTGATGGAATTGCATTGGCTGGGCTGCCATTTTCTGTAGTGGCCCAGTTATAACCATCTTCCCAAGAGGAAGAATTTCCTATCCAAAAATAGTCGCGAGCATTAGCATTTTGAGAAACAATTGTAAGTGCAATTACAATTGTTAGGAATGAAAAAAATCGTTTCATAGTATAGAGCGGTAAGTACTTACTAGTTATTAATGTCGTTAAAAAATGTAAATAATTAAAAGTTAACTTATTGCTTAATTTATCACCTTTTAACATAACATAACAAATATATAGAAATTAGAAAGTTAAATCGATAACTTACACGAACTTCTTTTCGTTACGTATGCGATGAAGCGCCAATTATCCATGCTCAACCTAAAAAATGAGCGGATGAATACGGAACTCTCCTAGGTTATCTGTAGGAGATTTCATCTGAATTAGGACACCTAATTAATAGAAATGGTTGCTTTTTGTGCTTTTTTTAAACCAATTATCTCACCTCGCTGCCGGTTAAGTTTTCGTGTTCTGGAGATACAAAGCTCAGTTTTCCTTCTGCATTTTCGGCCATTAATATCATCCCTTCACTTTCGATTCCTTTAATTTTTCTTGGAGCAAGGTTAATTAAGATAGACACTTGCTTTCCAATTACTTCTTTCGCCGAGTAGGACTCAGCGATTCCTGAAACTACAGTTCGGGTATCTAAACCTGTCTCTACGGTTAGTTTTAATAACTTTTTGGTTTTTGCTACTTTTTCCGCAGCAGTAATTTTTCCTACTCGGATATCGAGTTTAGAAAAGTCTTCAAAAGAAATAGTTTCTTTGGCAGGGGTGACACTTTTTTCTGCTGCCGCTTTTGCCGCTTTTTTGTCAGCTAACTTTTGAATTTGTGTTGCGACTACTTCGTCTTCTATTTTTTCAAATAGCAGCTCGGCAGGGTTTAATTGATGTCCTGCATTTAAAATGGTTGTGCTCGATAACTGCGACCAAGTAGTGTTTTCTAGATTGAGTATTTTGGAAAGTTTGCTCGTTGTAAATGGCAAAAACGGCTCAAATGCGATGGCTAAATTAGCAGCAATTTGCAGTGCAATGTGTAAAATTGTTTTAACTTCTTCCACATCTGTTTTAAAGAGTTTCCAAGGCTCCGTATCTGCTAAAAATTTATTCCCTAAGCGGGCAATTGCCATAGCCTCATTTTGAGCATCCCTAAAATTGAATTTCTCTAGCTTTTCATTTAGGCTATTAGTGATTATATTTAGTTGCTCAAAAATAGAGTTATACTTCTCCTTATTTGTTCCTAAATCAGGAACCTTTCCCTCAAAATATTTATGGGTGAGCACAACGGCACGATTAATAAAATTGCCAAAGATTGCGACTAATTCACCGTTGTTTCTGGCTTGAAAGTCATTCCATGTAAATTCGCTGTCTTTTGTTTCAGGAGCGATGCTGCAAAGCACATAACGCAGCACATCCTCTTTGCCTTTGAAGTCTTCAAGGTATTCATGCACCCAAACCGCCCAATCGCGCGAAGTAGATAGTTTTCCGCCTTCTAAGTTTAAAAATTCATTAGCCGGAACATTCGTAGGAAGATTGAATCCTCCATGTTCTTTTAATAAGATTGGGAAAATAATACAGTGAAAGACAATGTTGTCCTTTCCAATAAAATGAACCATTTCGGTTGATTCGTCTTTCCAATAGTCTTTCCAGTTTTTACCGTTGTCTGTCGCCCATTGTTTTGTCGCAGAAATATATCCGATTGGCGCATCTAACCATACATATAGCACTTTTCCTTCTCCACCTGCTACTGGCACTTTTACTCCCCAGTCTAAGTCCCGAGTCATTGCTCGTGGTTGTAATCCATTATCAATCCACGACTTGCATTGTCCAATTACTTGGTTTCTCCACAGTTTAGGATTGTGGTGTTGTTGGTTGTCCAATGTTCCTTTTTCTACCCATTCTTTCAGCCACGCTTCGTGCTGATCCATTGGTAAAAACCAATGAGTAGTTGTTTTTTTAACCGGTTTTTCTCCGCTAAGCGTCGATTTTGGGTTGATTAAATCTTCCGGATTCAGCGTTGATCCGCAGCTTTCACATTGATCTCCATAGGCATTTTCAAAGCTGCATTTAGGACACGTACCAATGATGTAGCGGTCAGCTAAAAATTGCTGTGCAGTTTCATCAAAGTATTGCTCATTGGTCTGCTTGGTAAAGCTTCCTTTTGCATCCAGTTCTTTAAAAAATGCTTGTGCCGTTTCGTGGTGTAAATCACTGCTAGTACGATGATAGATATCAAAGTTAATACCGAGGTCTATAAACGCTTTTTTGTTGATATCGTGATACTTATCGACAATTTCTTGTGGAGTAACACCCTCTTTTTTTGCTCGAATAGTAATGGCTGCACCGTGCTCGTCTGATCCACAAATCAATACGGCATCCTCCCCCTTTAATTTCAGAAATCTGGTATAAATATCTGATGGTAGATAAGCGCCTGCAATATGACCAATGTGAAGAGGTCCGTTTGCATAGGGTAACGCGGCTGTAATTAAATGTCTTTTCGGCTTTTCCAAGGTTGTTTGATTTTAGTGGATGCAAATGTAAGTTATCCCATGTCCACTTTAAAATCTGTATAAAAGAAATCTTTATCCCTTAGCAGATTTAATTCATTCCATAATTCTTGGCTATTTTAGCATAAAAACAAGCTTCATGAAACAACCACCATTTTTAGTAGAAGGAGACCAAGTCGCAATTGTCTCTACCGCCCGAAAGATAAGTCAGGAAGAGTTATACCCTGCTATACAGGTGATGGAAAATTGGGGGCTTAAAGTGGTGATGAGTGATGCTCTATTTGAAGTGTGCCATCAATTTGCAGGCACAGAAGAACAGCGATTAGCCAGCCTACAGCAGGTAATGGATGACGAAAATATAAAGGCTATTGTTTGTGCAAGAGGTGGATATGGAACAGTTCAGTTGGTTGACCGATTGAACTTTACTAAATTCAGTCAATCACCAAAGTGGATTGTTGGATATAGTGATGTAACAACATTACACACTCATATTAACGAGCAGGTTAAGGTGGAAACAATTCATGGTACTATGCCGATCAATTTTCCAAAAGACGGAACAGAAAATGAAAGTACTCGAACATTGAAGGCTGCGCTTTTTGGTGAGTTGTCAACTTATACATTTGAAGCGCATCCGCTCAATATTGGAGGAAATGTGAGTGGTGAACTTATTGGTGGAAACCTTTCTATTTTATATAGCTTATCAGGTACCAATTCTGCAGTAGATATGCTTGGTAAGTTGCTGTTTATGGAAGATTTAGATGAATATATTTACCATATAGACCGAATGATGATGAACCTGCGAAAATCGAAATGGTTAACAGGTGTTAAGGGGATAATAATCGGAGGTATGTCCGATATGAATGACAATGCAGTGCCTTACGGGCAAACTGCAGAAGAAATAATCCGGTTAAGAACCGAAGATCTTGGAATACCGGTGGCTTTTAACTTTCCTGCAGGTCATATCGAGCCTAACAAAGCACTATACTTTGGTAGAAAATGTCATCTTTCGGTTTCCGAATCTGGTTCCAAGCTATCATTTTAAAATTTTTCATACCCTTCAGGAATAGTAAATAATTGATCGGGTGGGGCGAAAGACTTTAAGTCTGTTACGTTTAGTTGATAGATTAATTGACCGTTGAGATCTTTCCAAGCTGCTTTCATCGGCATTACGTCATCTGCTAGTGGGAGTTGTAAAAACAGCTGCTCGGCGTAATCTCTTTCGGGGAGTAATCGAAGCATAACACGATAAAAGTGAAAATCATTTGGGGAAAAGTAAAAGGTAATGCTCCTTTTTGAATCTTTTTCCATGAGCTCCCACTTTTCTACTTGAACTTGAAGTATGTTGTCCGTTTCTGTTACTGTAGGGTTTGTTACGTCTATCTCTTCAGCAGGCTGCCATGGATTAGTTTCCATGTATAATTTCCGATCCTTACTTAATATGTATCCTTTTTTTTCGCCACCATCTATTAGATAAATGGTCTTTTTTTTAGGGTTATTACCAATTGTCTCTTCCACTCTTATTTGGTCATTTTTGACCCAAATGGTTCGGTTGGTTACTTCTTTTCCTTTCGAAATAGACATGCTTAGTTTTCCTTCAAAGGTTTTTTGAGCTTGAGTAGTTGCTTGAAGGAGAATTAAATATAAAACGAAAAGGTATCGAAGCATTTTTTGTAATTTGCCATAAAATTAATACAAATTATATCAATTGGCAGAGCACAATGACATAGGAGAAGAGGGAGAGCAATTGGCGCAGGCTCATTTGGCTGCAAAAGGTTATCGACTCATTGCTGTGAATTGGCGGTACCGAAAAGATGAGTTGGATATAGTAGCTGAATTTAAGAAAACGATTGTTTTTGTAGAGGTTAAAACCCGGACATCTCGCTATTTTGAAAACCCGAAAGAAGCGGTAACGATAAGAAAGCAGCGCAATATTATTCGAGCTGCGAATGCCTTTATTGAGGAGAACGCGGTTGCTTTGGAAACACGATTTGATATTGTCAGTGTGCTGATAGAAGGCAATAAAGAGGAAATTGAGCATATTGAGGATGCTTTTTATCCGATGCTGTGACGGTAGCAAATTATGTAGAGAATAAAAGGTACAACTACCCTGTTTGAACAGGGTTTTTACTCATTAGATTTTAGCCATTTTACCAGCAGGCAGGTCCGAAAATTATTCTATAATTTGCAAGCTGCGTTTCTTACCCACAAAGATTTTGTGGAATTGGGATACATATTAACTAGCATAGAAAATAACTAAAATGAGAACAAAAACGCTATATACCTTATGCTTTCTATTGATTTCATTAAGTTCATACAGTCAAAATGATACTTTGCGTGTGTTGTTCTTGGGTAACAGTTATACGGGTGTAAATAACTTACCACAAATAACTCAAAGCCTTGCAGCTGCAGCAAATAAAACTTTAATTGTAGATCGTAATACTCCTGGAGGATATACACTCGATGGACATTCAACAAATACAATATCACTTAGCAAAATAAAGCAAGGGGGCTGGGATTTTGTGATTTTGCAGGAACAAAGCCAAATACCTACAATAGATTTTTATAGATATAATTCTATGTATCCAGGAGCTCAACGGCTTAATGATACGATCAAAAAATATAACCCGTGTGGCAAGGTTGTTATGTATATGACATGGGGAAGAAGATTTGGCGGTCAACAATGTGATGTGGGTTCAACGAATTGCAGTCCAGTCTTTGTTGATTTTTCTCATATGCAGGATTCATTAGAGAGTGCCTACGTTGAAATAGCAGATAGTATGGATGCTTATGTATCGCCTGTCGGCATTGCTTGGAAAAATGTAATTGAAGACACTTCCATTGTCTTGCATTCAAGCGATAATAGTCATCCTAACTACACTGGGAGCTATTTAACAGCATGTGTTTTTCATTCCATCTTATGGAATGAAACTCCTGTTGGTTTAACATTCTTTGGATCGTTATCATATCCTTTAGCAACCTACCTTCAGACAGTAGCTGATAGCACAGTATTCCATTCCTACTCTAATTGGAATAGAGATGTGGACGATGTAATTGCGAATTACAATTATACGATCTTTAATGACTCTGTTCAATTTACAAACCTTTCCCAAAGCTTATCTCCAACCAATTATTTATGGGACTTTGGAGATGGGAACACATCATTTGCAGCAAACCCATTTCACATCTATACTTCCAATCAAGTATATACCGCATCACTTGTTGCCGAACATTGTTCAATTAGAGATACTATTGCTCAAGCAATACAAATTAATACAGTTGGTTTAGAGACATTAAAACTACAGTCACTTATTAACGTATTTCCTAATCCTTTTGATGCTGAATTTGAACTATCAATTGATAAAAATAATCTTGATTTAACTCTTCAAATTGTTAATGCTACAGGTAAAGTTATTGAATCATTTGATGTGAAAAAAAAACAAAAAATGAGTGTTAGTTTATCGTTAATTCCTAGTGGTTCATATTTTTTAATTCTCTACAATAATGCAAACAATGAACAAGCAACCTTTAAAGTTGTAAAAAAATAAATGCACCCAACAAAGATGTCATCAGCGCATAATGTTCTAAAAGATTCTACGCTATAATACAGAAATGCTACCGCAATTGACGGCACACAAACATCCTTTACAGCGTTATAGAAACATCGTTTACACTTTCTTTATTGAAATGATCCCAATCCTCTACACATAAATCAACTGCACTAAAAATCCAACCAAAAAACCACTGTAGATCTCCACTGGACGGTGTGCTTTTAATTGCAGACGTGCAGTGCCCAAAATTCCACTGAGTAAAATAATTGCTATAAGTATACCGCTTAAATCGATGAAATCATTTAATGCCACCACGGTAACCATGCCGGCTAGTCCGCCCATGCCTACTAAATGTGCACTCATTTTAAAGTTGGTAAAACTGACCAAAAGCAATAGAAGTATGGCCAATGTAGCCGCCATTAAAAAGTTGACCAGAATGGGGTGTATATAAAGTGTGCGAAGCATCCAAATGGTTACAATGAATAAAAACACACTAAATAGATATGGCCAACGGCGCTCATAAACTGACTTCATGTATAAGCTCTCGATAATTCCCTTTCGCTTTAAGATCAGGCTAAAAAGTAAAGGGAGGATAATTGTATTGACGATAAGGATCCCAAGAATTACCAGCTTTAAAAGCATCGGTGTCTTAAAGGCCAAATAGGTTGGAAATAAGAATAGTACAGAAACAGCCACTAAAGGCATGAAAATAGGGTGAAGCAGTTTAGAAATAAAAGCAGCTACTTGATTATTCATGCTATAACTCTTTTCGAAGACGTGCCACTGGGATGTGTAATTGCTCGCGGTATTTGGCTACTGTTCTTCGTGCAATGTTATACCCTTTATCTCTCAACAATTGCGATAATTTTTCATCGGTAATTGGCTTTTTCTTGTCCTCGGCATCAATAAAGTCTTGCAGTATCTTCTTTACTTCCCTGGTGCTCACTTCTTCACCACTGTCAGTAGATAATGATTCTGAAAAGAATGATTTCAATAAAAATGTACCGTAGGGAGTGGACACATATTTGCTGTTGACCACCCTAGAAACTGTAGAAATGTCCATCTGAACAATATCTGCAATGTCTTTCAAAATCATGGGTTTTAGATTGGTCTCATCTCCATCTAAAAAGTATGCTTTTTGATAACCTGCAATTGCATTCATGGTATTGAGTAAGGTGCCTTGTCGTTGCTTGATGGCATCAATAAACCATTTGGCGCTATCGAGTTTTTGCTTTACAAAGGTGAGCGCCTCTTTCTGTGCTTTATCCGTTTTTTTCGATTCGGAGTAAGCCTGCATCATGTTTTTATACTCCTTACTGACCTTTAGTTCTGGAGCGTTTCGGCCATTGAGTGTAATGTTGATTTCTCCATCGCTAATCGTCATGTTAAAATCTGGCACGACCACCTGAACGCTTTTCGCTGATTCATTCATGGAGTTACCCGGCTTTGGATTTAACTTCAGAATTTCCTCAATTGCCATTTTTAGGTCGTCATCGGTAATCTCAACGTTCTTCTTTATCTTCTCGTAATGTTTCTTGGTAAATTCAGTAAAGTACTCTTCTAGAATGTGCGTAGCCAATACAATCGACATGCGGTTTTTATCCTTTCGATGAATCTGAATTAGCAGGCACTCTTGTAAATCTCTTGCACCCACACCTGCAGGATCTAGTTGCTGAACAACGCGTAAAACTTTAAGTAACTCATCCTCATCGGTCATGATGTTTTGCGTAAACGCTAAATCATCTTCTATGGCCGACAGTTCTCTTCTTAGGTAGCCGGAGTCATCCAAGCTACCAATGAGGTGCTGACCAATCTGAAACTCTTTTTCATTTAAATTTTGAAGTGAAAGTTGGTTTTCCACTCGCTCGTGGAATGTTTTTCCACCACTCAGAGGGATCTGTTTATCTTCATCATCTTTCCCTTTGTTCGAGATGTTATACTTGTAGTCTGGTGTGCCATCATCATCCATATAGTCAGAAAAATCAAAATCCTCCTGCACATCTGTGGCATCATCACGCTCCTCGTACTCTTCCTTTTGCTCTTCGTAATCTTCGTCGTTTTCTTTGCCTTCGTCTAGCGCAGGATTTACTTCTAACTCTTCCTTAATACGCTGTTCTAGCGATACCGTAGGTAGCTGTAGCAATTTCATCAGCTGTATTTGCTGAGGAGAAAGCTTCTGAAGCATTTTCTGTTGGAGGGACTGTTTTAACATTTGAAGTGGTTAATGAGTAGTATTAAAGGTAATCATTTTTTAAAATTCAGCACTCTTTGGTGTTCTAGGAAATGGAATAACGTCCCGGATATTGCCCATGCCGGTCACAAATTGAACCAATCGCTCAAAACCAAGACCGAAACCACTA
>CBFHLF010000013.1:0-23939 GCA_965656555.1 uncultured Acidiluteibacter sp.
ATATCTCATGGTATTTGGATGGCAACTTGTTGCCTAATGATACCATCGATTCATTAAGAATTACAACGGGAGGAATGTATTCATTCCAATTAAATAGCACATCAGGCTGTGAAGGAATTGATAGTATTTTTGTTGAAATCCCTCAACCATTAGAGGCACCAGTTATTTTCTGTGGTATCGCTAACTCGGCAGGGAAAGAGTACATTTTTGACTCTATTCCAGGAGCAAAAGGCTACGAGTATAGCATCGATGGAATTAATTGGACAGCAATAGCTACTACTCCTTCTTCTAACCCTGCACTTGGAAATCTGTCAATAAGAGTTCCAGGATTAGGAACACCACAAGTATACCTAAGAGCCTATAACGATGTTCCTGTTGGAACAAAAGGCGACTGCAGGTATGGCCCTGAAACACTTTCACCTGACTGTGAAATCGTGGTGATATTCCCTAACGCAATTACACCAAACGGTGACGGGATTAATGATGTATTAGACCTTGGATTGATCGACATATACCCAGGTAATCAACTAACGATATATAACCGTTGGGGAAGAGTGGTGCTTGACGTATCAAACTATCAAAATGATTGGAAAGCTGATGATATAGAGGCAGGAACGTATTTTTACATTCTTGACCTGAATGATAATGAGCAGCCTATCCAGAAAGGAACAATTATGATTATCAAATAAGACAACACTAATCTACTAATAGATTATTTAGACCTCTGTATGCTATGGCATGCAGAGGTTTTTTATATTTGTACCACTATGATGAAACCAATCAACGTTGCTGATTTACTAAAGAATACTACTAAAACGCTTTTCTCTTTTGAGATACTTCCACCTTTAAAAGGCAAAAGCATCCAATCCATTTATGATGGAATAGACCCTCTAATAGAATTCAACCCTGCATTTATTAATGTGACCTATCACCGTGAAGAGTTTATCTACAAAAAAAGAGAGAAAGGGTACCTCGAAAAATTTTCGATTAAAAAAAGACCGGGGACAGTAGGTATATGTGCTGCTATTAGTAACAAATATAAAACTCCCTCTGTTGCGCATTTAATTTGCGGTGGTTTTACTAAGGAGGAGACGGAAAATGCCTTAATCGATTTGAATTTTCTTGGCGTGAATAATGTGTTGGCCCTGCGCGGTGACCCCATTAAAACAGAACAGTACTTTGTGCCTGAAGAAGGTGGAAATGAATATGCGGTAGACTTAGTAAAACAAATCATTAATTTAAATAATGGCCATTACATTGAGGACAATATCGAAAATGCCTCTCCAACAAACTTCTGTATAGGTGTATCAGGATACCCTGAAAAGCACTCTGAAGCACCCAACATGAAAGAAGACATATTGAGATTAAAGCAGAAAATTGATGCAGGAGCGGAATACATTGTAACTCAAATGTTTTTCGACAATCAAAAGTATTTTGATTTCGTTGACCTTTGTAGAGCGAATGATATCCATGTTCCAATAGTTCCCGGGATTAAGCCAATAGCAACCAAGCGCCAACTTCAAGTGTTACCGAAGCTATTCCACATCGATTTACCAGAAGAATTAACCGATCTTGTAGAAGAGTGCAAGACCAATGATGAAGTAAAAATGATTGGTGAAAAATGGGCCTTAAAACAGTGTAAAGAGCTATTGGAACATAAAGTACCTTGCATTCACTTTTATACCATGGGTAAATCAAATGCGGTCAGAAATATAGCTAAAGAACTTTTTGCTAACAGCTAAGGTAGAAATCTTTTAAATGAGCTTATTTATTAAATAAACGCTCAACATACTTACCAATGATGTCAAACTCTAGATTGATATCATCACCTACTTTTAGTTGCTTAAAATTGGTATGCTCATACGTAAAAGGTATAATTGCTACTTTAAATGTATTATCTTGAACATCGAAAGCGGTTAAACTAACTCCGTTGATGCATATTGAGCCTTTTTCTACAATCAATCGAAGCGGTTGATTCGTTTGAAAGGTAAATTCCCAACTCCCCTCTTTCTCGACCAGTTCTATACATTTACCAACTCCGTCTACATGACCTTGAACAATATGACCATCCAAACGTCCATTCATTTGCATGCATCTTTCTAAGTTTACCAAGGTTCCCTCACTCCAGCTGCGCAAGGCAGTTTTAATCAATGTTTCGTGTATTGCAGTAACCGTATAGAAGCTATCACCAACCGTTTCTACAGTTAAACAAACACCATTATGAGCAACACTTTGGTCAACCTTTAGCTCATTTGTAAAATCAGCCTTTACAGTATATGTCTTATTTGTTCCCTGTTCAGAAATCGCTACGATTTCCCCAATTTGTTCAATTATTCCTGTAAACATCTATTCCTCTATTCCCTTTATGGTTGCATTAATAACCGTTATCGTTCCTTTTAGTTCTCTTGGTACGTCACCTATTCTTCTTCTCTCATAAACGATACAAGAATAATAAAAGACTCCATCTGAAATTAATTCATCAGTCCCTTGAATTTCCCCATTCCAATTAATATCAGGGTCATTGGTCTCAAATACTTTCCTTCCCCAACGATCAAAAATCGTCAGGTCGATACTTGAAACATATCGATAAGGGGCAGGAATAAGGATATCATTGATACTGTCCCCATTTGGTGTGAATACATTTGGTAATTCATAGACTGGGCATGTTTCCAAACAAATCACATTAGAAAGATCGCTCTCGTTGCCACTAGAATCAACAGCAACAATTGCATAACAATTCGCTAAAGAAGCAACCTGCGGATCTATTTGATAAGAAACATCACGCTGATTTCGATCATTAATTTCGGAATAGACTTCTGAAAAAGTAGAATCACTATCAAGTAAAAAAATGCGGAACCCGGCTATGTCATTAAACTCCGAACAGCTAAAAATAGGCACATCCCAAGAAAGTGTAAGGCTACCTCTTTCACAATTGTAATCTGCGGCCAACACAGGTGTGCATGGTGGTGTTTTATCTGATGGCTCTATACACAACTCTTGACTAAAATTGATTAGTGGAAGAGCTACGGTAGTAAGATCATAACTTCCAAATTGCTTAAATTGATAACAGTAATTCTCCCCATTCTCTAACTGGTCAGAATCAGTATACGAATTACCTTGTATTGTCGCTATAGAATCGAAGGCCATTGCAACAGGATTAAATTTAAACACAGCTGTAGAGTCAACTCTCCACGGCACATTGTCTTGAACCGTTAGTGTTATGGACTCGTCAGCTCCTTGACCACTTAGAAATGGAGTGGTTGCAGTTGTTGAAGGATTTAGCAGCTGTCTCCCAGATCCTAAACTAAACAGCTGAACCCGATAAGTATGAGGAGCTGTAACTGTATTGATAGCGGTGTGCGTGTAATTAGTGTCCAAAAGCCCATCCAAGGAATCTAAATCAACGAATACGTTATTCTGCAAATACTGAATAACATACCGGTAAGGAGGTGGAAAAACAGCAGACTCAATTGTATCAGGAGTAGACCACTGAATGCCAACCGCTCCATTAGTTTCATCCGTAATGTTTACTGAAGCTTTTGTCATTATAGGGTCTAGCTTCGGCACCGTTACGCAGACTTCATCAGAAGCATAACTCTCACTTCCATCTTCATGAACAGAGATAATAAGGTAACAATAGGTTCTTCCAGATCTCAATCCTTGACCCTGATTATCGTCGATATAACTAGTATCGTTAATGGAATTAAGTGTCGCAATTTTATCATAACCCAAGCGACCAGGAACTCCTACCTCACAAGTATCCGGTACAAAACCTGTAGCATTTAATCGACGATAAATTTCAAAACCGTTACCATTTCTGCAGTCCAAAGAATCCCAAGACAACCTAACTGTATTGAGGTTTAAGTTAGCTGTAAAATTTTCGACAGGAGGAGCAAGCACGCTAATATAGCTCGTTTTATATGAGGTAAGATTAGGAAATCCATTGTCCACCGCTTTAAACAATACATTATATGGTCGTTGCTGAATTTGCTCACATGCAGGAATCCATGCAAATGTTCCTTTTACAATTTTTGCAGCAGAAGGCTCTAAGAATGTAGCAGGAGAGTTTGAAAAGCCATAAGGAAGACCAGTGCTTGTTAAAGTCACTTGGTTTTCCGAATTCGATGCATCTGGATCAAATCCCTCAACATCAAAAACCAACAACTCATTTGCGGTAACGCAGTGTTCTGCTTCTACCATTATCTCAGGCGGCCGATTAGAACACATCTCGATATCTATTTGCATATCCCGCATCACATTTCCAATTAGCACACCATCACGAAATTCCTTTATTCTCATAGCAATATTATAACTACCAATTTGAGTAGGTTTATCCCAGATTAAATCCCCTGTAATTGGGTCTACACTGATAGAATTCGATGCCGGAGGAAAAATAAAACCGTCTGCGGGCACACCTCCTGTAGTCCTGCTCTTATCGATTTCATAGGCTAGGCTATCACCATCTGGATCAACAGCTCCAGGATTGTGAACAAATAAGCGATCAACGCATCCCTCATCGATTGGAAAGTTTAATAAAACAGGTGAATTATTCACCACGTTTTGAAAAGGGCTAATTCTCAAAGTAGTTTCTAAATACAGTGGAACCGAAACGGAATTGGATATATTCGCAACGCCTGCATTTCGAGCAGGATCTGTCAGGCTAATTTTAAACGATCCCGATCCACTGTAGGTATGTCGAGCCTTCCACTCATTTCGCTGTACTTTATTATTGAGTCTAGTAACCGTTCTCACATCGAGAACTGTTAAAGTATTTTGATTACATACGCCTTCATCTCCCCAGCAAATCTCAACAGTAGTTCGCTGACTAGCCTGAGATGCAGGATCGGAATAAATAACAAAAGACACTTCGTACGTAAAACCTGTAATGTGTTTAAACGTAATTTCTCCGGCCCTGTTGTGGGTAGCTTTGGCGAGCACACTCACCAACACGAGAGAGAAAAGAAGAAGCGATCTTTTTAAAATGTTCACACGTAATAGACGTTAATAGTTAATCGTTTGTTGCTCGATATTTTCAGGCAATTCTCGGTATTCATACTGCTGCGTTCTCAATTGTGGTGTAAAGCCAGCTTCTCTAATTGCATCTTGTATCCCATCAGCTGTAAAACGGTGAGGTGCTCCTGCAACAGAAACTACATTCTCTTCAATCATAATTGAACCCATATCATTTGCACCACCGTGCAAGCAAATCTGTGCTGTGTTTTTCCCAACGGTTAACCAAGAGGCCTGAATATTTACCACATTCGGTAACATAATTCTTGACAAAGCAATCATTCGAATGTATTCCTCAGCACTTACATTGTTGGTTACACCTTTTACTCGACGTAATAATGTACCGTCATCCATAAATGGCCATGGAATAAACGCTAAAAACCCTTTTGCATTGTCCGGCTTTTCACTTTGTACTTCTCTCAACCAAACTAAATGCTCGAAACGCTCATAAATCGTTTCAATATGACCAAACATCATTGTAGCAGAAGTTGTCATATCCAGTTGATGAGCAGCCCGCATTACATCCAACCATTCTTTTCCAGTACATTTCCCTTTTGAAATTAATCTCCGTACTCGATCGTTCAGTATTTCAGCACCAGCACCTGGCAGTGAATCCATTCCTGATGCTTTTAGAGCAGTTAATACTTCCGTATGTGACTTTCCTTCTAATTTAGAAATATGCGCAATTTCGGGTGGCCCTAAAGCATGTAACTTTAATGTAGGATAAAGCTCCTTAAGTTCCGAAAATAAATCAGTGTAAAACTTCAAGCCCAACTCTGGGTGATGACCGCCTTGCAGCAGTAATTGCTCACCACCGTAACGCATCATTTCATCAATTTTCTCCTTGTATTCTTCAATTGAAGTGATGTATGCCTCTCCATGACCTGGCACTCTAAAAAAGTTACAAAACTTACAATTGGCCGTACATACATTGGTAGTATTAGCGTTACGATCAATAATCCAGGTAACAGTATCATTATCTTCTTTATGCTTTTTCTTCATCTCATTGGCCACAAAACTCAATTGCGCCGTAGGTGCATTGTGAAACAAAAACACCCCTTCCTCAATGGAAAGGAATTCAAAATTTAGTGCTCTTTCTAGTAATTCTTCTACGTTCATGCGATATAATTTCCAATAAAACAACCATGGTGCTTATTGGTTTGATTTGTCTTAACTTTGAAGTATCAAAAATACAAATTTATCGCCTGCTTTTATGGCAATAAAAGAGGAGAAGCAAGGAATACAGAAACAATAAACGAAGGATTTATGCAAGCAGAAGGAACGAAGTTAACAAAAGTGGGAATATCACTAGGAGATATCAACGGCATAGGAGTGGAAGTGATTTTAAAATCATTGGCAGACAATCGCATCTTTGAACTCTGTTCTGTTGTTATTTATGGGTCCAACAAAACTATTAACTACCATAGAAAAGCACTAAATATTTCAAACATCACCTTTCATAAAGCGAAATCTGCAGACCAACTTAACCACAAAACAGGAAACATTATTAGTGTTTGGTCAGAGGAGGTCAACATGAATTTGGGAGAGGCAACTACAGAAGGCGGCACATATGCCCTTAAATCATTGGAAGCAGCAACCACTGATTTAATCGAAGGAAACATCGATGTATTGGTTACCGCCCCAATTAATAAAGACAATATACAGTCAGACGAATTTACTTTTCCGGGCCATACCGAGTACCTCATGACGAAAGACGGAGCGGAAGACTCCTTGATGTTCATGGTGAGTGATGTTGCTCGTATTGGCGTAGTATCCGGACATGTACCATTAAAGGATGTGGCAAACTCCATAACTACAGAAGCTATTTTGAAAAAAATCAGCCTCATGAATAGATCACTTATGGAGGACTTTGGAATTGTAAAGCCTAAGATTGCTGTATTGGGATTAAATCCTCATGCGGGCGACAATGGTTTACTCGGGAAAGAAGAAGAAACCATTATTAACCCTGCCATTACACAAGCGAAGAATAGAGGCATATTGGCATTTGGGCCGTTTGCAGCAGATGGTTTTTTTGGGTCAGGAACTTTCAAGAATTTTGACGGTATATTAGCAATGTATCACGACCAAGGTCTAATTCCAGCAAAAACACTTGCCTTTGGCGGTGGCATTAATTTTACAGCCGGACTAAAAATTATCCGTACCTCGCCTGACCATGGCACTGGATATGACATTGCAGGAAAAAACCTAGCAGATGAGAGCTCTTTTAGAAATGCTATTTATAAAGCTATTGAAATTCATAAAAATAGAGCACGATACGAAGAGATGACAGCAGATCCACTTCAAATTAGCCGTGGAAGAAATTAATGCAGTGATATATTCGTGTATTTTAAAAATTAATTAATAACTTTGACGCCCTCTAAAAAGTGAGTAGGAACTGTGAAGAAACAAGATAAATTTATAATTCCTTTCGAGAGCTTAAAAGATGGTTTTCATGAATATGACTTTCATGCAAACAGTGCGTTCTTTAGTAATTTTGAATACTCATTAATAGAAGATGCTGATATCAAAGCACATGTTGATTTTGAAAAAAAACCAACCATGTTTAGACTTCAGCTAACGCTAGACGGCAAAGTAAATACGGTTTGCGATCGCTGTTTAGACGAAATGCAGATTGCAATTGAAGGTGAGCAAGAGTTTATTGTAAAAATAACGGAAAAGACGATTGATGATGATGACCACATTATCGCACTACCGCCAAATGAGCAAGAACTTGATCTGACACATGTCATTTATGAAAGCATACACTTACTGATGCCGATTAAAATTGCACATGAAGGTGAAGACGACTGCGATCCTAATGTGATTGCACAATTAGATGAGATTAACTCGTCTGAAGAAGACGATGAAGAGCAAGACCCACGTTGGGATGCGCTCAAAAATATTAAATAGAAAAAGTAGTAATAAATAGTAAATAATATAGAAAAATGGCACATCCTAAACGAAAGATATCCAAAACAAGAAGAGATAAAAGGAGAACCCACTACAAAGCTGAAAAGCCAACTGTAGCAACATGTACAGCTACTGGTATGCCACACTTGTACCATAGAGCTCACTGGCATGAAGGTAAATTGTATTACAAGGGTAAAGTAGTTTTAGAAAAAGAAGTTGCTATTTAAGACTCCTATTTTGATTATAGGAAGTATAATTTGCAATAAATTTATAAGTTTGATTTTAGATTAAACAAGACTATAAAGTATAAAGGCCATTAGCTGAACAGCTATATGGCCTTTTCTCGTTAAATTGCATTATCTTGTTTTGAGAGTTAGGAGCTTATTTTAAGTTTTCCTTTCTTTTTATGCATTTAATGCACTAAATTGTGCGATTAATTCGCAATTTTACATCAAAACGAAAGTAACAGTAGCATGACCAAAAGAACCGCAGCGATTACAGCCATTGGAGGATACCTACCAGAGTACAAGTTAACCAACAAAGAGTTGGAAACCATGGTAGACACTAACAATGAGTGGATCATGAGCCGCACCGGCATCGAAGAAAGAAGAATTTTGAAAGGTGAAGGCATGGGCACTTCAGATATGGCTGCCCCCGCAATAGAGGAATTACTGCAAAAGAGAGGAATCAAGGCAGATGAAATTGATCTAATTATTTGCTGCACAGTAACACCTGATTTAGTTTTTCCAGCTACAGCAAATATTGTTAGTGATAAAATAGGCGCAAAAAATGCATTCGGATTCGATTTAAATGCTGCTTGCTCAGGATTTCTATACGGGTTAGCAACGGGTTCAAAGTTTATTGAATCAGGTCAGTATAAGAAAGTGGTAGTGGTTGGTGCAGATAAAATGTCATCAATAGTTGATTACGAAGACCGTACAACGTGCATCATCTTTGGAGATGGAGCAGCAGCAGTGCTGCTAGAGCCTAATGAAGATGGATTAGGAATCCAAGATTCTATATTAAAAAGTGATGGCTCAGGTAGAGTGCATTTACACCAAAAAGCAGGAGGGTCTGTAAGGCCTCCAAGTCATGATACTGTAAATAACAAAGAACACTTTATTTATCAAGAAGGTCAAGCAGTATTTAAATTTGCTGTGACCAATATGGCTGACGTTTCTGCTGAAATAATGGAGAAAAATGACCTTAAGGCAGAGGATGTTGCATGGCTAGTTCCACACCAAGCCAACAAAAGAATTATTGATGCGACCGCAAAAAGAATGGGTGTGAGCGACGATAAAGTAATGCTTAACATCAATAAGTATGGAAATACGACAAATGGTACTATCCCTCTATGTTTATGGGAGTGGGAAAACCAATTAAAGAAAGGCGATAATATCGTTTTATCTGCCTTCGGTGGTGGATTTACATGGGGTTCCATTTATTTGAAATGGGCTTACGATACCAATAAATAATTCAGATTAATTTATACCTTTAATCTTACAACAAAACGAAACAAATATGAAAATTGCAGAAATTCAAGAGCTAATTAAATTTGTTGCTAAATCAGGAGTTAGTGAAGTAGAAATTGAAGACAAAGACTTCAAAATTAACATCAAAACTCCTCCACATAAGCGAGGAAAAGTAACAGAAGTAGCTGCAACCACTGCTCAAGGTCAGCAAATGATGCCACAGCAAGGTATGCCAATGATGCAGCCACAGTATGCTCCACCGATGCCACAGGCAGCTCCTGCTCCTGCAGCACCTGCGCCAGCTCCAGAAGCCGAAAAAGAGAGTAAGGAAGATAAAGCAGCTGCAAACTACATCGAAATTAAATCTCCAATGATTGGTACTTTTTACAGAAGTCCTTCACCAGACAAACCTGAGTTTGTAAAAGTTGGTGATACCATCCAAGCAGGAGATGTTGTTTGTATCATTGAAGCAATGAAATTATTCAACGAAATTGAAGCTGAAGTATCAGGTAAAGTTGTGAAGGTACTAGTAGATGATACTACGCCTGTAGAATATGACCAACCTTTATTGTTGATTGACCCTAGTTAATCAATAATAGTTTTTACTCAACGTTCTGTCAGTTTTTTGACAGATTACCACAAATCGATATCTATGTTTAAGAAAATATTAATAGCGAACAGAGGAGAGATTGCCCTAAGGGTAATAAGAACATGTAAAGAGATGGGCATTAAAACAGTGGCTGTTTATTCAAAAGCTGATGCCGATAGTTTGCACGTACGTTTCGCTGATGAGGCTGTTTGTATAGGACCTGCTCCTAGCTCAGAGTCTTACCTAAAGATGACCAACATCATCGCTGCTGCGGAAATTACCAATGCAGATGCAATTCACCCAGGATATGGCTTTCTATCAGAAAATGCCAAATTCTCGAAAATTTGTGATGAAAACGGTATTAAATTTATTGGAGCATCGCCTGAAATGATTGACTCAATGGGTGATAAAGCTTCCGCTAAAGCGACAATGATCGCTGCTGGAGTTCCATGTATACCGGGTTCAGACGGAATTCTAGAAACACTAGAAGATGCTAAAAAAATTGCAAAACAGATCAAGTACCCTGTAATGATAAAAGCGACTGCCGGTGGTGGTGGTAAGGGTATGCGGATGATAAAAAGTGAAAAGGATTTACCTGAACATTGGGATTCTGCAAGAAAAGAAGCGAAAGCGGCTTTTAGCAACGACGGCATGTACATGGAGAAGTTCATTGAAGAGCCGCGTCATATAGAGATACAAATCGCAGGTGACCAGTTTGGTAATTACTGCCATATGTCCGAGCGTGACTGTTCTATTCAGCGTAGACACCAAAAGCTGGTAGAAGAAACACCTTCACCATTTATGACGAAAGAACTAAGAGCAGCGATGGGAGAAGCGGCAATCAAAGCAGCGGCTGCAGCAAATTACGAAGGTGTTGGTACAGTCGAATTTTTGGTTGACAAACACCGTAACTTCTACTTCATGGAGATGAATACCCGTATCCAAGTAGAGCATACCATTACTGAGGAAGTTATCAACTTTGATTTGATCAAAGAGCAAATCAAAATAGCAGCTGGAATTAAAATCTCAGGAAAAAACTACGAACCTCAGATGCACGCAATTCAGTGTCGAATAAATGCAGAGGATCCATATAATGGATTTAGACCAAGTCCTGGAGCGATCACCACGTATCACTCACCGGGTGGACATGGTGTGCGCGTAGATACGCACTCGTATGCGGGATATGTTATTCCTCCAAACTACGATTCAATGATTTCTAAGCTAATTACCGTGGCACAAACACGAGAAGAAGCCATAAAAAAAATGAAGCGTGCATTAAGCGAATATGTGATAGAGGGAATTAAAACAACTATTCCATTTCATTATCAATTAATGGAAGACCCTACCTTCTTAGCAGGAGAATGTACAACCAAATTCATGGAAACATTTGTATTAAAGAAAGATACATTAGCTGATTAGACAGCTAATCCTATTATTTTAAAACCCATCCAATCACTGATTTGATGGGTTTTTTTATGCTAAGAAAAACGTGAGGTACACGAAAAATATAAGTTGGGCTAAGAAGAGCTGAAGTGAAAAGTTGTAATCTCCTGTCAGTTCTTTTTTCTGAACAAACAAATGCATAAAAAATGCAGTAGCAAACCAGCTGACATAATTAATAAACGGAGCACCTTCAGGAAAAGTCCAAAAGTCGAATTTAGGAGCCACAACTTCCATTGGTAGGTCCAAAACAATCATTAAGGAAGCGCCCAAGAAGGCTTTTAGCCAATTATTTTGAAAAAAACGATTAACGATACTGGCGGTGATAAAAACCAAAACTGCCCAATTACATCCGATTAGCAACGGAACTCCCAACACTTTCCATCCCATATTTTCGCCGTAGCTATAAACTCCAAACGGGATTCCTGTGGCCACACCGATCATTTCGATGAGCATACCACCGGTAAAAAGAATAGTAAATAACGTGAGTTTTTTTCTTAGTTTTTCAGGGAAAATCCAAAATAGTAACGCCACATGTATTGTTAGATTTAAGGGCGTTTTGGTGATAAACCAATCTTGAAACCCAATGGAAATACCAATCAGTGCACTAACTTGAAACAACCAAACTACAGCACTGCCAACAACCCAGTTCTCCTTGTCCCAATTTCGAAAATGTGTTCCTAGATCCATCATGCCTTTTCAGCTATCAAATTTGAAACAATACGCGCAGACTTCAAGCACAACGGAATTCCACCACCTGGATGCACTGAGCCACCACAAAAGTAAAGGTTCTTCAATTGTTTGCTAAAATTAGGGTGTCGAAGAAATGCTGCAAACTTAGAATTACTGGATGTGCCGTACAACGAACCTTGGTGGGAAGATGTTTTGTGGTCTATTTTAATTGGATCTAGCACCTCCTCTACTTCTATATATTCGGCTATGTTCTCGCCTAAACAACTGCTAACCTTTCGCACCACCTGCTGCCGCGCAGCCGCGATAATAGCGTTCCAATTTTGTCCTACATTAGTAGGCGCATTGACCATTACAAACCAATTTTCTCCACCTTCAGGAGCGTCAGATGATTTAGCTTTAGAGCTGATGTGCACATAAACCGTAGAGTCATTTGCTAGTCTTTTTTTATCAAAAAGTGCGTCAAACTCTTGCTCATAGTCATTTCCAAAGAAAATATTATGCAAATCTAATTCAGGGAATTGCTTTTTAATGCCCCAATAAAAGATAATTGCAGAGCTAGACTTCTCTTGACTCAAAATCTTATCGGGTCGCTTTAAATCTGGTAATAATTGATCATAACTGTAAAAAACGTCCATATTAGAAACGACCACATCGGCCGTAAACGTTCCGTTTGTTGTGGTGACACCAGTCGCCTTATTCCCTTCATAATTAATAGAAGTTACTTTTTCATTTAATTGATAAGTAACTCCATGACGTAATCCCAATTGATAAATTGACTCCACGATACTTCGCATACCTCCATGTGGGAAATAGGTTCCAAACTGCATTTCTAGCGTTGGAATCATCGACATAATACCAGGTGTTTTATAAGGTGAAGAGCCATTGTAAGTTGCATATCGGTTAAACAACTGAATCAATTTTTGACTTTTAAAATGTGATTCATTTACCTTGTTTAACGTAGCGTTAAGGTCAAGCTTAGCCATTTTAGACACCGCTTTTAACGCTGTAAAAGAGGTATAAGTAGAAGCTTTGTGTAGCGATTGATCTAGGAATAAAGGAGCAGTTAATGCATACTTTAAACTGCTTCTTTTTAAATAATCTGATATAACTGATGCTGACTCATTGAATTTTTGAGCAGCTTTTTTGGCAAATTCATCCATTGATTTTGGAGCGGAAAAGCGAGTACCATCTTCCCAAAAGTAGTTGCAAATTACCTGCTGCTGCTGGTAGGTAAAATAATCAGTAGGGTTTTCATTAAAAAGTTTAAATAACTCGTCAACAAGACTCGGCATGGTAAATAAAGAGGGACCGGTATCCCATCGGTAACCTTTTCTTTCTAACACGCCTAATTTACCACCGATTTGATTACTTCCTTCAAATACGGTAACCTCAAAACCTTGTGCTTTTAAGCGAACTGCGGCAGCTAACCCTGCCACACCTGATCCTATTACAATTGCTGATTTCACCAAAAAATATTAAACCTTTTCCAAAAAAAAACGGGAATAAATGATTTCCCGTTTTAACATCTATTTTGTACGCTTAGTTCTAGCTCACTTGCTTTTTTGCTTTTGCAGCCACCATTTTTAGAGCAGTAGCAGCAATACCATCCGAATCGAATCCACATTCGGTATGCAGCTCCAATTGTGTCCCGTGTTCAATAAATTTATCAGGAATACCCAATCGCTTAACATGTGCACGGTAGCCGTGATCTGCAGCAAACTCTAATATAGCGCTTCCGATACCGCCCATTAAACAACCATCTTCAACTGTGATTACTTTCTCAAATTTTCCAAACACTTCGTGCAAAAGCATTTCATCCAATGGCTTCGCAAATCGCATATCGTAATGAGCTGCGCTTACTCCTTCTTTATCTAATTGCACACAAGCATCTACTGCGTAATTCCCAATATGACCAAAAGTTAATATTGCAATATCTTCTCCATTCGTAATCCGTCTTCCCTGTCCAATTTTAATTGGCTTAAGGGGTGTTTTCCAATTCGGCATAACCCCTTTGCCTCTTGGATAACGTATAGAAAACGGGCCATGATTTTTCTCTTGCGCCGTATACATCATATCTCGAAGTTCCTCCTCATTCATCGGAGAAGATACAATCATATTCGGTGTGGATCGCATGTAAGCAATATCATAAGCACCATGATGTGTAGGGCCATCTGCACCTGCAAAACCTGCTCTATCTAAACAGAATACAACGTGTAGATTTTGTAGTGCTACATCGTGCACTACTTGATCATAAGCACGCTGCATAAATGAAGAATAAATATTACAAAAAGGAATCATTCCTTGCGTTGCCATACCCGCTGAAAAAGTAACTGCATGCTGTTCTGCGATACCTACATCAAATGCGCGATCTGGGATAGCCTTCATCATAATATTTAGTGAACTACCCGAAGGCATGGCAGGCGTTACGCCAACTATTTTTTCATTTTTCTCCGCTAATTCTACAATTGTATGCCCAAATACATCTTGGTATTTGGGAGGCTGAGGGCTCTTAGGTGTAACCTTGATGATCTCCCCGGTATCTTTATTAAATAAACCTGGAGCATGCCACTTTGTAGGGCTTCCATCCTCAGCAGGCTGATATCCTTTACCTTTTTTGGTTAGGCAATGAAGAATTTTTGGTCCAGGAATATCTTTTAAATCTTGAAGAACCTTGGTCATATGATTTACATCATGACCATCAATTGGACCAAAATATCTGAAGTTTAATGACTCAAAATAGTTACTCTGTTTTAGCAAAGCTCCTTTTAAGCCATTTTCTATTTTTTGTACAATGGCTTGAGCATTTGGCCCAAATTTGCTGACTTTCCCAAGCAGCGTCCATACCTCATCCTTTACTTTATTGTACGTATGAGAAGTTGATATATCAGTTAAATATTCTTTTAATGCACCTACATTCGGATCTATGGACATGCAGTTATCATTCAATACCACCAATAGGTTAGAGTCTTCTACACCACCATGGTTTAACCCTTCAAAGGCTAAACCTGCAGTCATGGAGCCATCTCCAATTACAGCAATGTGCTGACGTTCTTTGTCTCCTTTCAATCGAGAAGCAACTGCCATACCTAAAGCCGCAGATATTGAAGTAGATGAGTGACCTACACCAAACGTATCGTATTCGCTCTCTGATCGCTTGGGAAATCCACTGAGCCCCTTATAGACTCTGTTCGTGTGAAAGTCGGCTCTTCGACCTGTCAATAATTTGTGACCATACGCCTGATGACCTACATCCCACACCAATTGATCATCGGGAGTATTGAATACATAATGTAGAGCAACCGTCATCTCTACAACGCCTAAGCTTGCTCCAAAATGTCCTCCTTTTACCGATACGATATCTACGATGTATTGCCTCAATTCTTTCGCAACTTGTTCTAGTTGACTCTCATCAAGCTTCCTCAAATCAGAAGGAACGATAATTTTATCTAATAATTCTCCGGCTTTAAACTCACTCATAATATAGGTGTGGAATCAGAATTCTATAATGAAACAAATGTATGAAATATATGTTTTTAAAGGCCTTATAGAAAGTACACGTTGCGCCACAAAAAAAGTGGGGAAAATAACCGTTGTTATCTTCCCCACTTAACCAAACCTAAACCTCTATATAACCTCAATAATAACGTGTCATTTTATGGTATGTTATACATTGGTTTCTTAAAATATCTTAAGAGTAGATTATTTTGCGATTCTAAGTTTTAATCGATAGACCAAGTAATTCATTACCGGAACTACAATCAGCGTTAAGAAAGTAGCAAAGGTCAATCCGAAAATCACCGTCCATGCTAAAGGGCCCCAGAAGATTACATTATCGCCTCCCATATATATCTGCGGATCAAATTCTGTAAACAGCGAGAAGAAATCAATATTAAGGCCTATCGCAAGAGGGATTAACCCTAACACGGTAGTAATTGCTGTAAGAATTACAGGTCTCAATCGTGCCTTACCACCGGTAACTATAGCTTCCATAACTTCATCTCGAGATAATAAGTCAGCTTTTCCAAGTCCATTTTGTCTCTTTCTACGTTCTATTAAAATATCAGTATAATCGAGCAGAACTACCCCGTTATTTACCACAATACCGGCCAAGGAGATAATTCCAACCATTGTCATCATAATAACGAAATTCCAGCCTGTAATTACTAAACCTAAAAACACCCCAATAAAGCTTAAGAAAATAGCCATCATGATAATTGCTGGTTTAGAAATGGAGCTAAATTGAAAGATCAAAAGCAGCATAATTAAACCCAATCCTGTGGCTAATGCTCCCAGCAGGAAGGCCATTTGCTTGCCTTGCTCTTCAATTTCTCCTGTAAATGCATATTTGACACCTTCAGGAGCTTCAAAATCGACCATTTCTTGTTTTAGCACTTTTACAATTTGATCTGCATTCGCTCCAGGAAGCACACCCGAATATACAGTGACGATTCTTTCTAAGTCGATATGCTTAACGGCACTAAACCCTGAAGTGTTTTTTTGAGAAGCAACTGTACTAACTGGAATCTCCTTTATTTTACCCGTAGCTTGATCTCTAAAGATAATGTTCTGATTGAATAATGCATTTGGATTATTCTTTAAGTCTTCGTTAAATCGGACATAAATATCATAATCATCTCCATCTTCTTTATAAACACCTGCTTTTATTCCAAAAATTGAGCTCCTCAGCTGATTTCCAACTTGGGCTGCAGAAACACCTAACTCACCTGCTTTTTGACGATCAATCTCTACTTGGATAGCAGGTTTGCTTTTATTTACATCAATTTTCAGCTCTTCAATTCCAGCAACATTTTTAGCATTGATGAAGTTTCTTATTTGCTCAGCTACATCTATTAATTCGGTATAGTCTTTTCCACTAACCTCTATGTTAATCGGATATCCAACGGGCGGTCCGGCGGCATCTTTTTCAACAGAAATAGAAACTCCTGGGTAAACTCCTCTTAACGCCTCTTGAACTTTTAATCGCAGCGTTTCACTGTCTTCTCCTCTGCGGTATTTATACTCTCTCATAGAGGCGGTTATTTTACCTCTATGCGGCATCTCTGCAGCGGAGCCACCATCCGTTTGAGGATTTCCTGCTCCTTCACCAACTTGAGATACCACAGATTCAGTCATGAAGTTATATCCATCATCGACGTACTGACCATCTCGTAAAACTTCGTATACACGACGCTCAATTTGCTTTGTTATTGCATTGGTTTTATCAATATCTGTCCCTTGTGGATATTCGATGTATACAATAATTTGATTCGGCTTATTGTCAGGAAAAAACTCAATTTTTGTTCTACCTGCGCCAACAGAACTTCCAAAAAGGAATAGCGATACAAAAAGTAAAACTATGGTTCCAAAAAAGAAATAATATGCATTTCTCTTTCTTAGCGCAAATTTCAAAGAGCTTTCATACCAATTTTCAAATGTTACTAATGTTTTCCGTTGAAAATTATCAGCCCAACCCTTAAATACATATCGATATAAAAGGAGCATGATAGCTGTAAAAATCATCAGTGTTCCTAGTCCTCTTACAGCACCACCAACAATCATCATAAAAACCCCTAGAGTGACTAGGATAATGATATTCCGAATCAGTTTCTTTATGGGTATAACTTTTTCATCTACTTCCATGAATTTAGAAACCAGCATAGAGTTGATGAAAATTGCAACAAATAAAGAGGATCCTAAAACAATGGAGAGTGTAATTGGGAAATAAACCATAAACTCACCCATTACCCCTGGCCAAAACCCAAGTGGAACGAATGCGGCAACGGTAGTAGCAGTTGAAATAATAATGGGAACGGCAATCTCTCCAATCCCTTTTTTCGATGCTTCGTATCTACTCATTCCTTCGCTCATTAAACGATACACGTTTTCAACCACCACAATCCCATTGTCAACGAGCATACCTAGCCCCATAACTAATGCGAACAATACCATTGTGTTCATTGTGTAGCCTAACAATTCTATCACCATGAAAGACATAAACATCGACATTGGAATTGCAAATCCCACAAAAAGTGCATTCCGAAAGCCCAAGAAAAACATCAAAACCAGAATTACCAAGACAATTCCAAAAATGATGTTGTTTACCAAGTCATTAACTTGATTAATTGTTTTGGCTGATTGATCATTCGCAGAAGTTATTTTCACATCAGATGGAATGTAGTTTTCTCTTGCCTCTTGGATAATTTTATCGGCTTGCTCAATCGCAGAAATCATATTTTTTCCTGCTCTTTTCTTTACGTCAAGCATCACCACCTGCTCTCCCCACTCTCGGGCAAACGTAGTAGTCTCTTCAGCTTGAAATCGAACAGTCGCGATATCTTTTAGGTAAATAGAATTACCTCGTTCAGACTTTACAACAAAATTTTCTAAATCAGTTGGTCGATCAATTTCTCCTAGTATTCGAATTGTTCTTCTCTGACCGCTATTAATAAGGTTACCGGCAGACATCGTAACGTTTCCATTACTAATTGCATTCTGAACATCCTGAAAGCTAACCTTGGCAGCCATCATTTTATAAATATCTACCGCTACTTCAACTTCTTTCTCCTGAGCACCACGTATATCAACTTGCTTAACTTCAGGTACTTTTTCAATAGCATCCTCTAAATATTCCGCATATTCCTTTAGCTTCTGAATCGGATAATTCCCTGTTATGTTATAATTAACTATGGGTATTTCTTCAGATAAATTTAAGTCAAACACATTAGGTTCAACCTTTGCACCATTAAAAGTAGGCCAATCTTCACTCGCCTTTGCCGCATCTACTTTATCTTTTACTTTAACCTTAGCATCGGCAACAGTTATATCTTCATCGAACTCAACAGTAATGATCCCATAATCTTCTTGTGAAGTCGATAAAATTTCAACTACATTGCTCACATCGTCCAGTTCATCCTCTAAAGGATCTACAATTAATCGCTCTATATCCTCTGCTGTATTTCCTGGATATGGTGCACTGATGTAAATCTTTGTTTCCTTAATTTCAGGAAAACTCTCTCGGGGTAAACCAAAGTATGAGGATAAACCAAGAAACAAGAATATTGCAATCATCACATAGATGACTGTAGGATTATCTATCGCCCATGATGACAAGCCAAACTCCTTCTCTCCTGAGTTATCTTTTGAGGAAGTGTCTTTTTCAGGCAAATCGTTGTTATTAATTTCTTCAGACATCTTTTTTTATTTGATGATTTCTATTTCTTGTTTGTCTTTAACTGTTCTCGCCCCTTCCTTGATGATTAAATCATTTGCAGACAACCCTTCTATTACCTCAATAAAATCTCCACCTTTTTTACCTGTTTTGATAAAAACACGTTCTGTGATTGGTGCTGATGAAGTTGTATTAACCTTATAAACATACTGCTGACCATCAGAATCCTCCGAAATAATACTTTGCGGAATCAATATGGCCTTTTCAGATGTATAATCGTTAATTCGTAAACGAGCAGTCATATTTGGCTTAATCATTCCCTCCTTATTTTCAAGAATGGCTTCTACTCTAAAAGATCTATTGTCAGGCTTTATGTAATTACTTGCTTGGCTGATAACACCATCAATCGTTTGATTCAGTACCGGAATCTCCACTTTTACAGATTTTCCTCTTGAAATAGCAGAGATAAATGTTTCTGGAACGTCTGACTCCACATACATTTGACTCATATTGATAACACGCATTATTCCCATTTGACCGGGTCCAACTACATTTCCCTCTTCAATCATTATTTCATCTACTATCCCTGAAAAAGGCGCTGTAATTTGGGTTTTTTCCAATTGCGATTTTAACTGAGCTACGGATTTTTGTTGTGCCTCATAGTTTGCTTTTGCTTGGAGAAATTGCATTTCAGATCCTATTTTTTGCTCCCACAAACGCTTTTGACGTTCAAAAGTAGTCTTTGATAAATCCAATTGTATTTCAGCTGAGTTAACTTGTTGTGCAAGCCCACCATCTTCTATACTAGCCAATAATTGACCAGCACTTACTTGTTGACCTTCTTTTACAGCCACACTCTTTAGTACCCCAGAATACTCAGGATACAAGACCACGTTTTGCTTTGTATCAATATTTCCCTGAACCTCTACATAGTGATTAAACAATTCAGGATTAACCGTATAAACAGAAACCAAAGGCTTCACTTTATTACTATCCAATAAAGACATTGCAGCAGACAGCTTTTCAATTTGAACTGTCAACTCATGCTCCTGTGTAACTAATTCGCTATGTTTTTCTTTCAGCTCCCCTAAATCATTATTTGCAATAATCTCATCAACAGATTTTCCTTTTTGAGCTCCGCCACATGACGCTAATGTTGCACTTACTATAAATGCTCCGATTAATTGATTTGTCTTCATTTTAATAGTTATTTAACGCTTTATCTAGTTTAGACTTTGCTGATATGAGTTGTAATATTGAATTGAGATAATCGCCTTGTGTAGACAATAGTTGATTGTTTGCTTGTGTTAGTTCTAGACTTGAAGATATTCCTTCTTTGTACTTTACTTGCTCTTTAGAAAAAATACGATTCGCAAGCTCTATATTATCCATTTCTGTGTTATATTGATCAAGTGCAAACGTATAATCTGACCTACTGGTCATCAAATTCATTTTTAAATTTTCAGTCACTTGCTTTTTAGCAATCGTTACCTTTTCGTATTCAAGCCTTGCCTGCTGCACTTTTGCTAATCGCATTCCACTACTAAATATAGGCACTGAAAGGTTTAAGCTAACCAATTGTGCGTTAAACCATGGGGCATCTGAAAAGAAGTCAAAGTCTTCGCTAAATGCGTTTTCTTGAAAGCTGTAGTTCGCTGACAGTCGCGGTAAAAATGCAGACTTCTCTTGTTTCATTAATAAAAAGCTCGCTTGCTCTTGATTATTAATAATTCTATAATCGATATGATTTTCAATATTAAGGTCTGCTGAAAGTAACCCTTCCGCATCTACCTCATTCACTATACTTGTTAGTTCTTCTGTTAATTCAATAGTTTTTGCTATTTCTATTCCCATTGAGAACTTGAGCATATTTTTTGAAATCTGCACTTGACGCTCTGCATTATTAAATGCGTTAGCTGTTTGAGAACGTAGCAACTTTAACTGATCATAATCCTGCTCCGAAACAAAACCATTCTCATAAAGTGCCTTGTTATCAGCCACTATTTTATCAATATTGGATAGGTTCTCTTTTAGAATATCACGATTCTTAATTGCAACCAAAACACCACCATAGGCCTGAGTCACCTGATCCTTTATTTCAACCTCAGATTTCACTTTGTCATTTTCAGCAATTTGCTTATACACCTTTGATGCTTGTAAACCAACAATGTAACTCCCATCAAAAATCAATTGATTCACATTTACAGAAGCATTCATACTTTGTTTGGTACCAAATACTAACTCCTCAAATGTGCCCGGCTGACCTCCGAAAGCCTCTGCAGGAACAAGCTGAACAGGCAATTGAATATTATACGTATAGCTTCCTGAAGCTGCTACTTGTGGCAATCCAATAGCAATAGTTTCCCACACTTTCTTCTGTGCTTTTTCTACATCTTTAGATGCCGCCAACGTTTGATAACTGTTTAATACAGCATAATCTTGGGCTTGCTTTAGGGTAAATTCAAATGTCGATGCAGTATCCTGCCCTTTTGCTGATGCAAACAAAATGGTGAGCAATGACATCGTAATGAGCTTTTTCAGCTTATTCATGGTTATCGGTTATTAATTATCCTCTTTAAATTGTTGTTTTAAGTACTCTCTACCTTTACTATTGGCTATCCCGCGTATATGATACCTCATTAACTCTAGGTGTAACTCCTGAAAATTGAACTTTCCAGGAACCGCCAATTGATTTGACATCATCGCTTCTGTCATAACCATAAATGCCTTAGTAATAACTTCTGGATTTAAATTATCACGATAGAGCCCTTGCTGTATCCCTGCGTTCAGATTGGTTAGCATTTTATTAAAAACGAATTCTTCTTTGTGCTTCATAAATACCTTCCAAGCCTGTGGGTAATACTTTTGAATGTCAAACATGACAGAAGGGTGTGCATCCGCCAAACTCTCGTTCACTTTCTTGCCAATCCCCATTAGTTCGTCAATTGCATTACCCTCAATATTACATGCCTTGTCTACTTCACACTGTGCAGTTTCTATTTGGTGCTCTACAACTTTTTTTACCAAGTCCCTTTTATTTGCAAAAGAAACGTAAAGTGTCTTTTTAGATATACCTAATTGTCTGGCGATTTCATCCATGGTGAGGCTTTTTATGCCGTAACTCATAAATAAATTTCGCAATGACTCGAGTAGTTTTATTTCAGTTTTTGATTTCACGATGCAAACCTAAGAAACATTTTGACCTACGGAAACGTTTTTTGTAATAAATGTTTCCAAAAAGTGGATTTATTTTACTTTATTAACATTTGATTACAATTAGAGGGTTAACCAATTAGCAAGGGTAAGGTTCAGTTTTTAATCAAAAAAACGTTCCTTTGTATTTGATAAAATTTAAGCACAGAAGCTTTCAAATATAATTGCATACATAGATGGAACGAAATTCAGTAAAAGCCTTATTAACAAGCGAAAATGCAGGTTCAGAAGTTACCCTGAGCGGATGGGTTAGAACAAAAAGAGGAAGTAAAAATGTAGCCTTTATTGCTTTAAATGATGGTTCCACACCACATAATATGCAAGTGGTGGTCGACTTAGAAAAAATGGGAGAGGCTACTGTAGAAGCTGTCACCACCGGATCATGTATCCAGGTAGCAGGAAAATTAGTAGAGTCACAAGGTAGCGGACAGAAGTATGAGATAGAGGCTAGTGCACTTAACGTGCTAGGAACAGCTGATGCCAATGAATACCCATTACAACCTAAAAAACACTCCTTAGAGTTTTTAAGAGAGAATGCACATCTTCGTTTTAGAACCAGCACCTTCAGTGCAGTTAGTAGAATTAGACATACCTTAATTTTTGCAGTGCACAACTTCTTTAATAGTAGAGGATTTTACAACATCCACACCCCAATCATTACCGGTTCTGATGCAGAAGGAGCTGGCGAAACCTTTAATGTATCTACGCTTGATAAAAAGAACCCACCACTAACAGAAGATGGAGAAATCGATTACAAAAAAGACTTTTTTGGCAAGCTAACCAACCTAACCGTTTCAGGTCAGCTAGAAGCAGAAGCTGCTGCGATGGCATTAGGAAAGGTGTATACGTTTGGCCCTACATTTAGGGCAGAAAATTCAAACACTACCCGACACCTTGCAGAGTTTTGGATGATTGAGCCGGAGGTTGCTTTCAATGAGCTGGAAGACAATATCGACTTGGCAGAAGATTTCATGAAGTACTTGATTGCTTACACCTTAGAAAATTGCCACGATGATTTACTCTTTTTAGAGAAACGAATCATCGATGAGGATAAAAATAAAAAGGCTGAAGAGCGCCAGCCAATGGATTTAATTGAAAAGCTAAAATTTGTTGTAGAAAATGACTTTGAGCGACTAACGTATACCGAAGCAATCGAAATTCTTCGAAATTCTAAACCCAACAAAAAGAAGAAATTTCAATATCCGGTAGAAGGGTTTGGCACTGACTTACAGTCGGAACATGAGCGCTACTTGGTAGAAAAGCACTTTAAGAAGCCGGTAGTACTTACTGACTATCCAAAAGAAATTAAGGCATTTTACATGCGTCAAAACGAAGATGGGAAAACAGTAAGAGCTATGGATATTTTATTCCCGGGGATTGGTGAAATGGTTGGAGGATCTCAGCGAGAAGAGCGCCTCGACTTGTTACTAAACCGCATGGAAGA
>CBFHLF010000014.1:0-23211 GCA_965656555.1 uncultured Acidiluteibacter sp.
TTTGGTGCACCTAATCCAACCCAAAGTATAGTTGCGCCGCTTTCATTAATGATGTTGGCGATATCTTTTATTTCTTCTTCTGACAAGTCTTTATAAGGCGGGCAATATGTGCCTACTACTTGATTGTTCCCCCAGTCCTCGCATGTTTTTTTCAATGAATCTGCTACACCTTCAGCACCACCACATAAAAAGTGTTTTGCATCCGTTGCTACTGTCTCATTAATAATGCGCTTGAAGAAATCTGGGCCACCAACTCGAGTTGCTGATTTCGATCCTTTTAATCGGAGCATCCAAACCGATGGCATACCATCAGGGAAATGTGAATAGTAATCTCCGGTAATTTTTTTAAAGCTTTCATCTTCTTTTGCTAGAACCAACACATTAGCGTCAGAGGCGCTGATTAGCAAGTTTTTGGGTGGTCCTTTTAGTAGCTCAAGAAAGTCATTTACAGCCGATTCAAATCCGTAGCTATACAGATCGGTTCCAATAATTTTCATAAATTATATTCTTCTAGTGCTTCAACATATATAGCTATTAGTTGCTTATAGTTTGCTTCTCTACTATAAAGGTGTAAAAAATCATTATATGCAACTTTAACTATACTGTCAGTTTCATTTGTATTAGGGTATGCAAAGTTAAGTAATTGAGTTAGTTCTTTATCGTTATTGGGCTCAAAAAGGAGTCCGTTTTGTTTATGTTTGATCATTGCTTGCATAGCTCCCAAATTACTAGCTATTACAAGTGTTTGATTTGCAAATGCCTCAAGAATTGTCATGGGCATTCCTTCGTATAATATCGATGGAAACAGCAGAGCTTCAGCTTTCTGTATGTATTGTTGTGTCTCTTCGTTTGGTCTTTTTCCTAAGTATTCAATATTTGGATTATCTGCTATTAGCGGTACTAAATCTCCCTCTCCTATTATTTTTATTGGGATAGGAGAGGATACAGCTACTCTATTTAGTAGTTCGATTCCTTTGGTTGAATCCACTCTACCAACAAACAAGAAAAAAGGCTTTTTATTGTATCTTTCATCGAAGATTGGTTGCTCAACAAAATTCGGTTTAACAATAAGCTTTTTCTCAGAAAGACCTGCCTCAATAAATTTACTTTTGCTGAACTCATTTAGACAAATGAATTTGCTCACCTTCGAATTCCAAGTATTTTTTGACTTATGCTGTTCGATCATTCTTGCCACAGCAAACGTTTGTAAGCTTGAGTCTCTATAGCACTTCTTCAACACTGAGCCATATGCCGATTTACCTAAGCAGTCTTCGCATATTTTTCCATCTCTTAGGAATAGCCCGTTGGTACAAATTAATCGAAAGTTATGAAGTGTTTGAATTACAGGAATGTTATTATCACGACATGCATCATAAATGGAGGGAGTAATTAGTGGTAAGAAATTATGTACATGACAAATGTCTGGTCGCTCCTTTTTTATTAGTGCAGAGACTTCATGATAGCTTTCAGCTGAATAAGTAGTATTAAACAATAACCCCGCTTTCTTTAATGCAGAGTACTGCTCAATTTCTTTGTTATGCCTAAAGTAGGTAATGGTTTTATGGCCATTTTCTTCTAATAGCCGCATTTCATTTGCCAAAACAGAATCTTCACCACCTTTTAACTGGTAGTAGTTGTGGGCGAATAATATTTTCATATTAGTCTATTCTTTGGGTTACCCTTCCAGTATAATGCAGCACACAAAAAGCTAAAAAATAGGATGCCTCGTTGCGTCTGTAAGGTTGATTCTGTTAATGAGAATATGGTAATTAGTAGCACTAGCGCTAATAGTTCATTGCTGCCATTCTTGGCTGACCAATGGATCAGGCAGATAAGTAAAAGTAAGAATGTGATTATTCCGGGGAGTCCATTCATTGCCCAATATTGAAGGAACATATTATGTGCATTGTACTTGCTGTTTAAGCCTTCTGTAAAATTAATAGCTGAGAACTCAGTAAGGATGGGTTCTTCTAAGTTGCCGGTTCCTACTCCTAATAGCCAATTTTTCTGAATCACTCCATAAGCACCTTCCCAAATGGCTATCCTGATATTGAGCGGACCAATTGACTCGGCGGAATAATCTTGCTTAATCTCAAAATTTCCAAGTTTAGTTTTTATGATGGAAAAGAAAAATATTGAACTCAACACCAGAAAGATAGAAGCAATGCCCATCTTTAGCCTAGAGGAAGAAATAAACTGCTTGATTTTCTTGAAGTGAATAGTAACTAAAACCAAAGGCACAGCAGCAGCAAGAATTGAAGATTTTAGAAGGTAGAGCATTACTCCATTAAAAAATAGATAAGCTGTTAAAAAATACACTTCTTTATTGTTTAATCTGCGCCATTGATTTACAAGTTTGTTGATTACCATAATTCCACCAAAGGAGATAAACGAATTTAGGTAGATTGCAGGCATCCTAATAGGTGAGGTAAGGCGCTGATGCATAAATATGTTATACACAAAATGATCAGAGTTGTTTATCGAAGCACTTCCTGTTTCTAAGTAAGTATTGAATGCTAAGAGTAAACAGTAAGAACTGATGGTAAATGCTGATAACAGGTAGGTATAAAATAGAATCTTCCATTGTTTACTTGAAAAAGTAGTGACTGATTGAGCCAAGACAGGGAAAATGATAAAGCTGAGGTTTCGTTCAATGAGCTTAAAAGCTTCCGTAGCATCTTTTGCATATGATGCTCCAATAATCAGCACTACAAAGATTAGCGGAAACAGCCATAGTACTCCTAGTTTTTTTATGCGGTATTGTTTGGTTATTATTCCAATAGCAGCCACTAGGCTAAAGATAATAACCCCTAGACCACCAAAGCGAGTAGGCAGGAATAGTGATAAAATTAAAAATTGAGTGCTCAATAATGCCAAAAATCGATATTGCTTCATTCTTGCAGAGATTTGAGATCTGTCATTTGTTCTGAAAATATATGCCATCTTAATAAGAGCATACACAAGCAACACCAATAAATGGCCATGTCAAATACTCCAATGGTAATTCCAATGGTAATCAATGGAACAAATACAATACCAATAAGTACTCGGTTGTTCCACTTCTTATTTGGCCACCACTTATTTGTTTGATTTTTAATCAAGTAAAATAGTAGGGTTAATACACTTAATCCTAAAAGACCTGCATCGATAAAGATATTCAGAAATGCATTGTGTGGCAGGTAGGCAATAGTGGAGTCCGGATTATTCACCAATGGGTAAAAGTTTCTTGGAGTAGCATATTCTGTAAATAGGGATGAGCTCGATCCTAAACCTGCCCCAAAAATAGTGTCAAAGAGTGAGTAATCATTAATCGCATCAGAATAGATATTCCAGATGGATCCTCTGCCTGTTAGCATTTGAGGTGGGAAATAGTAACCTGTTTGTACTTTAACTAGGTGTAAGTAATAGGCAACTAGTGAAATCAGTCCAACTGATATAATAGAGCCGAAAAATATAAGAAATGGCTTAGAAATAATCCGGTATTTGGATAGCCCACCTTTGTTTATAAACCCTAAGTAGTAAACAAAAAGGAGTACCATACAGCCTGCGATAGCTTTAAAATAGGTAGCGTAAGCTGCTAATATTAGAAATAGTAGGGTCCAAAATGCTTTCTTTTCTTTTTTGAAGAATTGAAACAACCCAAGGAAGCAAATTAAGATGGATAGTTCTGAGCCGTGATATAGAAATCCGTTCGGTCGGTAAATATCATTTCCAAATGCATCCAGAGTGGAGTTGATAAAGGTGGCATTCCAAAAGGTGAATGGCATTATTCCAAAGTATTGCAAAGACGATATGCCTACAGGAATCCAAACTAATGAGACAAATCGTTTGGTGTACTTCCTTAGTGTTGATGCTGAAAACTGCTTTCTGTATATCAGGTCAAGCATGTTTAAAAGAACCAATGGGCCAAAGAAAAAATCGACCATGCTTTTTATATCCAAATATTGCTGAACTCCTTGAGCGATAAGATATGCTAGAATAACATAAGCGTACCATTTATTTTTTACGCTTAAAAGAAGCCTTAAAAAGGAAACCAGAAAGATCAAGCCTAAACCGATATAATGAAGTTTAATTGGAAAAGGAGGAATCACGTTGCCTAACAGTATGAAAAGTGGAGCAAAGCTCAGGAGTTCCAAGAAAATTAGATCTAAATAGTTTTCTTTCATGGATGTGTCCGAATCTTGTATGTTTGTCGGACTAATCAAGTTGTGAAATTATTTTTTTATACTGGAAGGGTAGTGCAATTGATAAGGGAAGTAAAGCGATGCAAGTAGCTATGATTACTCCCGTTGTCCCCATAAGTTGTATTAGCACGATAGACAGTATCAGGTTTATTACTGCAGAAAGAATAAGCCAGTTTCGCTGTTTAGATACTTCATTTATACTATTTAAGAAGTAAGAAAATATAGTATACCAAGTGGACAATGCTATGCTAAGTGCAGTAAATAAGGAAAGCGATAATGGAATTTCAATTTCATACCCTATCCAAAGCTGGTAGAGTTGGTGTGACGCGATTACCATCACAATGGATAGGAATACTAGTAAGCTCCAAAATTTAACTAGCTTTCTGATGCTTTTTTTTATGTAGTTGTTGTCTTTCTGATGAAATGCCTCAGCAAATGAGGCCCAATAAGGTAGGAGTATAAGGTTAAATAAAACAGTAATGAGGTTGAAATACCTAAAAGCAATATTGAATTTAGTCACTTCTTCGCCACTTAAATAGTTGACTATGATTAAATTGTCGGTTGAGTAAATTATCAAAGTACAGACCTGAATGCTTAAGAAAGAATAAAGTAGTGTCCTGTTCTTTTTATCTACTATGAATGACTTCCCTTTTTCAAATACAGGAACTAGATGGTTTAACTTTGTCCGATATAGAATAAGTGAACTGCCCAGTGCTGTTAAGAGCGGAGTTACAGAAAACCAAATACATACAATGAGTAGTGTGGGTTCGGTACCGGAATATTCTAGGAATAGAATTCCACTGAGTGTTGCTGCATTTTGAATTAGGGCAATTAAATACGTTACAGCAGGTCGATGCGTGGAGAGTAATATGGCATTCAAAAATGATAGAGCAAAGTAGATGAAATAAAAAGTAATCGCAATTGAGCTCGCTATTTTCAATTGATTGCTGTCATAGTCTGCAGGTACTAACAATTGATCTAGATCAAAAAGTAGAACACCAATAAGCAAAAGAATCAGTGCAACTAGGTATGTGTAGGAAAGGGTGAGGTAACCTTGACCAATTATCTGTCTTAGTTGAACAAACTTTTCGTCAGCAAAATAGGTCGTTATTTTATTCCTAATAGCGTTAGTGATTCCTGCTTCTAAGGCAGAAAACCAAGTGATAAAAGAAAGTAGCGCAAGCCAAAGTCCATACGTTTCCTCACCAGCAAATTGAATAGCAAATCTCACTACCAATAGTGTGCAAAGGACATTGAGCCCTTTGTAAGTAACTGATAATAATTGTTGTTTACTAAAATTCAAAAAGCCCATAAAAGATGTCTTTATGAATATTACTTCTTTAGTGCATCGCTAATTCCTGATATTGCCATTCCAACTAAGACAAACGAGATACTAAAAATAAGGGATCTTGTAGTTTTTCCAAGACTGTTCTTAAATCCTACAGGATTAATATGTGAAAACACTTTGTAACAATGAGAGAAACTATCTAGTTGTTGTTGTATGTTAATTACTTGGTTGTTGTATTCAGCAACTTTTGAAAAGATCTCCAAAGGGTTTACAAGATTTGATTCAGAGGATTGTCCGAGGTTAATACTTGTACCTGAATTACTTCTACTTTTAGACTTGGCTTGTTCAATTAGTACATTGTTGGATATTTTTTTCAAAGTATCCAGTCCCGCAATCTCTTTTTCAAGCTTCTCTTTTTTCATCATTAGTATGGCTAAACTCTCCTGTCTCATTTTATTTAATTCCGGAACACGTTCAAGAAAGGCTAACAATGGTTCCTCCATTTTTTCAAAAATAAACTCATCAGTAGAGATAATGACGATAAGAAATTTGTTGCTATAGGAGTAATCGTTTTCATCAACGATCTCCTCTAGATTAATCAATTTCTGATAAGAGGTGTCTAAGTTTCTGTAAACACGATCAACGTATTCAATTCGTTCTGTAACAGTAGAAAAAGGACGTATTTCAAACTTAGTAATTGATTTAGCTTCTTCTTCTGATAAGTTAAAAAGTTCCATTAATTTATCAGTTTTCTGACGTTGAACCAATGAGTTAAAATATACAATGTCAGAAAATAGTTGTGCTCTTGCATCAATATTTAATTGTAAAACAAGGTTAGAGGCATACTTTGTCGGAACAACCATGAAGCTTGCAAGGCCAAATCCAAATCCTACAATTGCCAGTACTATTATTAATTTATACTTTCTTAAGGCGTACAGAAAAAATGATTGAACTCCTTTCACAATCCCTCCAAACAGAGAAAATAATAGATAAACTAATTTGTTGATTAATTTTTCTATATCTCTAATTACAGGAGTTATGGTAACCTCCTCGGTGCTTTTTTTATCTTCCATGTGAGTTTCTTTGGTGTGCAAAGTTAATTTTTATAAATCTTAAAACTATATATATTTTTGTCTTAAAATCAGATTGATGAAAATTGCACTCCTCACGAACTTTATACCCCCATACAGAAGGCTATTATATCAGTCGGTGGCTAAAAAATTTGAATTATTTCGGGTATTTATTTCCACCAGGATGGAATCTGATCGAAGCTGGGAGGTAAATCACGAAGGGCTTGAGGTTACTGTGCAGAAAACGATCACGTACAGAAAAGAATGGAAGCATGAGAGTGGATACAATCAATTTTCAGACACCCATATCCCATACGATTCACTTTTTAAGCTCATAAGTTACCGGCCTGATGTCGTTATATCAGCTGAATTGGGTGTTCGAAGTCTTTTTTCTTCTCTTTACTGCTCAATTTTTAATAAAAAGTTAATACTGTGGTTAGCACTTTCAGAGCATACAGAATCCAATAAGACAGGATTGAGAGTAACACTTAGGAAATACTTGTTACGAAACGCTACTGCCATCCTTTGCAATGGCGAAAGTTCTAAGAGTTATGTTAAAAGTCTTGGTATCAATAAGCCTTTTTATTACGTCCCCTGTAGCAGTGACTATGAAATTAAGCCGTTAAAAAATAACTTCAACCCGTTAGTAAAACGAATTTTGTTTACCGGACAGCTCATTCCTCGCAAGGGAGTTGCTCCCATGGTTGATGAGTTGGTTTCTTGGGCCTTAAATAATAGGTCTACTCAAATAGAACTAATTGTTGCAGGTGATGGTCCTGAAGCGCATCATTTTAATAAGCTTGATCAATACTCAAACATTACGTGTAAGCTCTTGGGTAATGTTAAATATGAAGAGCTTAGCAAATGGTATGAGCAGGTTGACTTCTACCTTTTTCCAACGTTGGGAGACGAGTGGGGAATAGTTGTAAACGAAGCGCTTTCAAATGGAGTTCCTGTAATAGGAAGCATATATAGCCAAGCAGTATTAGAGCTGATAGAAGATGATAAGAATGGTTGGCAATATGATCCCTTATTGAAAGGAGAATTGGTAAAGTTGCTTGAAAAGGCACTTAATACGAACACAACACAATTAGAAACCATGTCAGCTTATGGATTAGAGGTTGTAAAAGAAATCTCCACCGAAAAAGTTTCCGAAACCATTGTGCGAGCCGTGAATGAGTCGGTGGATCGAATTTCAACAACTAAAGGTTATACCGACTAAATAGTTTTGATAAAGCGTAAACACATCTTATTTCTAACCCCGGGTTTTCCTAAAGATGAAAAGGATACGCGGTGTATTCCTGCTCTTCATCTTTTTCTTCAAGAGCTCAATCGCCTAGATATTGTAGATATATCAATAATAACCTTTGATTATCCATACAAAAAGGGCAGTTACACATGGAACGGCTTAACAATAAATGCTATCGGAGGAAAGAATAAAGGAGGGGGCTTCAAGTTGATAAACTGGCAAAAGGTGATACGACTAGCTAAGAAGATCCACAAAGAAAATGCTATTGACCAAGTGCATAGTTTTTGGCTAAATGATTGTTCAGTGGTTGGAAATAGAATCTCAAAAAAAATAAAAATACCGCACAGCTGTACTTTAATGGGTCAAGATGTATTGCCGTCGAATCGATTTTTTAATCAAATAAAGCCTCTGCCAAAGCTCATTACATTGTCGAAATATCACGAGGAGCAGTTGCAAAATAACTTCTCAATAAGATCTAGTATAACTATTCCTTGGGGCATAGAAAAACTGACTTCAACTCATGTGAAAATTGTTGATGTTATAGGTGTCGGTAATCTGAATGAGGTTAAAAATTTTACCAAGTTTCTTTCTATTATCCAACTAATCAAAGCTAGTGTGCCTGATATTTTAGTTCAAATAGTTGGAGAAGGAGAGCAGTACCATCATTTATTGCAGTTGACCAAAAAAATGGAGCTTGATCAAAATGTGCAGTTTCTAGGAGTAAGAAATAGAGAAGAAACATTGGCATTGATGAGCAAAGCTAAATGTCTATTGCATACCTCCAATTTTGAATCGTTTGGGATGGTGTTTTTAGAAGCACAATCATTGGGAGTAAAGATTTTTACTACGCCTGTTGGAATCGCACCCGAATTAAATAGTTGTGCTAATTTTCAAACTGTTGATGAGGCTGCAGGTTTGGTTGTCGATTTTTTGCAGAACTATCAAATTGAACCATCAATCAGAACTTATAAAGTAGAAGACACTGTTTACTCCTATTTAAATAATGTATTTTAGAGGTAAATTATAAAATTGTGCTAACACGAACACTCAAGAAAATCAATAAAACGGTAAAGCCCGAAAAGCTTTATTTTGGCCCTGAATACATTATTCTTGGTGTAAATAATGTGTGTAATCTTCATTGTAAAATGTGCGATGTTGGTACGCAAAACTTAGAAACGAATTTCGCTCAAAATTTAGTAGGGTCGCATCCGCTAAATATGCCCATAGAATTATTTAAAAAAATAGTTGACCAAACTGCTGAAAATTATCCAACGGCAAAGATTGGATATGCTTTTACGGAGCCATTGGTTTATCCTCAATTGAAGGAATCCTTAATTTATGCAAACCAAAAAGGACTAGAGACCACGATTACTACAAATGCGCTCAACTTAAAACGTAAAGCTGAAGATATTTTGGAAGGGAAAGTGAAAGAGCTCTTCATCTCTTTAGACGGACTTCAAGAAACACACAATTATATTAGAGGCAATAAACAATCTTTTCAAAAGGCACTGGAAGGGATTGAATATCTAACGCAGTTCGAGAATTCACCAGAGATTTCAATTTATTGTGTGATTACAGAGTGGAACTATACCGAATTAAAGCAATTCGTTGACTTTTTCGCTGATAAACCTATTAAACATCTAGGGTTTATGCATCAGAATTTCATTACTAAAGAAATAGCCGATGGTCATAACGTATTGTATGGTAATACTTATAGTGCAACCCACTCTAATATAGAAGAAACGGACTTTTCTAAAATCGACATTGATCAATTACATCAAGAAATCCTCGCTATAAAGTCAAAAAAATATCCGTTTGAAGTGAGCTTTTCGCCTAATTTAGAGGGGAAAGAAATTTTAAATACTTACTATTTTGAACCGCATATAAAATTAGGAAGAACCTGCAACGACGTTTTTACCAATGTGATGATTAAAACTGATGGTACAGTAATACCTGCTCATGGCCGATGCTACAATTCCACCATGGGGAATTTGCACGAAAATACACTTTCAGAGATATGGAATTCGAGTCTTTATGGTCAGTTTAGAAAGGAAATAGTAAAAGCAGGAGGTCTATTGCCAGCTTGTAACCGCTGTTGTAGTGCATTTTAATAAGCTTCATGTTGTTTAAAATTGTTTGGCTAAAGCTGCTATCTACCTTTTGGCAATTTAGATTGGGATTAATAGACGCGTATTACACCATCGGTTCTAAAAATAATAAGCTTCCTGACTTTTTAATTATTGGAGTACCAAAAGGTGGAACAACTTATTTATATCATTTACTCAATCAGCACACTCAAATAGAGATGTCTAGAAGAAAGGAGATTCATTTCTTCGATAGGCATTACCATAGAGGTTTACGCTATTATAAAAGTTTTTTCCCAAGTGCAGTAAAGGGAGTAAAAACCGGCGAGGCCTCAGTAAACTATTTTTATTCGGAGAAAGTGAAGAATAGAATTGCTCAAGATTTGCCGAATTGTAAGTTGATTTTATTGCTGAGAGATCCTATAGATAGAGCTTACTCTCACTTTCAAATGAATAAGAAGGATATGATTGAAAAATCTTTCGATCAATATGTCACTTCAGATGGGTTTGAATCAAATAAGTACAGGTACTTAGAAAAAGGACTTTATGCGGAGTATCTCCCAATCTGGCAATCGTTTTTAGAAAGAGGTAACTTACTTATATTAAAAAGTGAGGAATTATTTTCGGACACGAATAATGTAATCAGTAAAGTGCATCAATATCTTGATCTTAAACCTGAACCTACGAAAAGTTTGACGAATAAGAATAGCGGAAATTATGAGAAGATGAGCTCACAAACACGCCAAAAACTTGAGACATATTATCAAAAAGATCAGGAGATATTAAGAAGTTTAATAGGTAATGAATAAGGTTATCGTAAGTAAAATGGTCTTCTATTTTTCATTTTGCCGATTGATGTAAGAAAAACTAATGCGCGATATAAATAGGTATATTTGATAGAACTAAGTTCACCAATTAATGAAATTCAACATTGTTAAATTATTCGTTTTACTATTTGTGATTCTTTTAGTTGTAGAGTCTTGTAAAAGAGATGATGTTGTGAAGCCACCAAATTCAAGTTCGCCTGAACAAAGCAGGATTAATTTAGCTTTTTATCAAAATGACTCAGAGAGCATAAGTCAATTTGAGCTAGGCCTAAAGTGGGTTTTTTCTTTCTTAGGCGCTCAATTAGATAAAGGTTCTTGGAGCAGAGCACTAATATGGAAAAGCGGGAGTCTTTTTGAATTGCGTATTGATGAACTGGGGTTTAGTGAAAATGCTCAAATTCATCTGAGGAGTTTAATCAATCAATTTAAATTATCTGAAGAGTATCAAATTAAAGGAGGCATAGATGCAGGTCGATTTGTGGTGTGTATATTAAATAATTCAAACCACTATTATAAAATTACTGGTGTGCCAAAAACATTTAGTGAATTCAAATCCCAGTTTGAGTTTAAACCAAAAAAAGCTGCAATAATAGAATCAGCAGTAGCATTTACAGAACGGCTAATTTTTTTGCCTAAGCGAAATAATACGGCTACGGCACTAGGATACCTAGCTGATGAGTTAGCTGGTTCTTTAGTGGATTCTACACATGCAACTATAGAGCATGAAGTAATGGATATTATGGATAATGGGCAGCTTCGGTTTGCGGTCTACACAGACCAAGGGGAGCTGATTGTAGGGGCTGATCCGCGATTTTCTTCAGCAGGTAAGCCGGTTAAATGCCTTTGGTGCCATGAAATTAATTTGCAGTGTGCTTTTGCAGCTATCTCTGCAATTCCGGGATACTATTCACCTCCCGAATTTGATAGTATATTAGCAACTGATCGAGTAGTTTTAGATGATTACAGGGCGGCTCTTACACCTGAAATTGATTATTCTGATGAATTTCAACATGCTGAATTAGAAAAGCTCTACTTTAGATTTATGGAGCCATCAGCAAAAAGATTAGCTCAAGAATGGGGAAAAACAGAGGCTGAAATAAAAAGGTTATTGGTAGGAATTCCAACACACCAACACCATGAATTTCTTTTCAATGAAGATTTATACTATCGTGCAGATATTCAGCAATTCTCTCCCTTTCAGGTTCTCCCAAGTACACCTAGTGTGAGGGAAACGAATGATGATGAACCTAACTTATTAGAAAATTAAATCACACATTACTGATACTATTATGAATATTGCTTCTTCAAATGATTTTAATGCAGCAGCAGACTCATATGATGATGTTTTTACTTACTCGTTAATAGGTAAAGCACAGCGAAGTCGTGTTTATTTTTGGCTGAAGAAATATCATATTCTAAAGCATCCAAAAAAGGTCTTTGAAGTTAACTGTGGAACAGGATATGATGCGGAGCAGTTCCATCACTTTGGGCACAAGGTTACAGCCACAGATGGGTCTGAAAGAATGATAGAAGAGGCCAGAAAAGTGAGGAAAGATTCCATTGATTTTTACCCATTAGCTTTTCAAGATATTGAAGGAAACAATGACTTGAAAAATGCTGATTTCCTGTTTTCTAATTTTGGAGGGTTAAATTGTTTGGACAAAAATGAATTAGCAAGCTTTATAACATCAGTAGGTGCTTTGCAAAAGAAGCAAGATCAATTGGCTTGGGTAATTATGCCCAAGCGCTGCTTTATGGAGGATTGCTATCTTTTTTTTAAATTCAAATGGAATCAAATAGGGAGAAGAAATACGGTTAAAAAAGTTGCCATAAATGTTGAGGGAGTAGCCGTTGATACGTTTTATCATTCACCCAAAGAGGTGTCTGAACTATTGAAGAATGATTACGACATCCAAGCCATTAAGCCTGTGGCTTTTTTCTTGCCACCATCTTATTTGGAGCCTTTTTTTAAGCGATATCAATGGCTCTTAAATGGATTGGTTCTATTAGAAAGACTCTTTGGAAGATTTCGTATTTTCGCTAATTGGGCAGATCATTATATAATAATTGCCGCGCGAAAATGAGTGTTTTATTAACCCATGGTTACTTTTTAAGAGAAGACGAGACGGAGCAAAAAATTATGCGACCGTATCCTCCTCTTGGGTTATTGTATATCTCTGCTTACCTCGAAGAGAATGGAATGAGCCATGAAGTGTTTGATTCTACTTTTGCTTCGGAGAAAGAGTGGATGCAATATGTCCTGGAGCAAAAGCCTAAAGTTATTGCGGTGTATACCAATTTGATGACCAAAGTCAAGATTATTGAACTGATGCAGCAAGTGAAGCGGCACCCTGAATTAGCAGGGACGTCATTTTTGCTAGGTGGGCCTGATGTAACTTATAATTGGGAAAACTATTTGAAGCATGGAGCTGACTTTTTAGTGATTGGTGAAGGGGAGGAGACTTTTTTAACCTTTGCGAATCAATTTTTTGGTGAGAAAGATTATGCTACCGTAGATGGCTTAGCATATAAAAAATCAGACGGCGAATTGATCAAAAATCCACCTCGAACCAAGATCAAGGAAGTCGATCAGTTAAGCATGCCAAACCGGAAAAAGATAGACCTAAAAAATTACTTGGATACTTGGAAAAAATACCACGGTAAGAGTACCTTAAATATTTCTACTCAAAGAGGTTGTCCTTATACCTGTCAGTGGTGCAGTACTGCTGTGTACGGTCAAAGTTATCGGCGTAGAAGCCCCAAGTTAGTGGTGGATGAGATCGAATATTTAATTGAGCATTATAACCCCGATGCATTGTGGTTTGTTGACGATGTATTTACAGTAAGCCATAAATGGTTGGAAGCATTTTCTGAAGAAATGAAAACCCGTGGGATATCGATTCCATTTGAGTGTATTACTCGAGCTGAGCGAATGAACGAGACGGTCCTGGCTCAATTAAAAGCAGCCGGGTGCTTTAGAATTTGGATAGGTGCAGAAAGTGGGTCTCAGCGAATTATCGACTTAATGAAGCGGCAAGTCGATATTAATAAAGTGGCTGAAATGATGCAGCTTACACAGCAATTTGGAATCGAGGCTGGTACGTTTATAATGATAGGTTATCCTACAGAAACCGAAGAGGATATCAACCTAACCATAGACTATTTAAAAACAGCTAATCCTGATAATTTTACCATAACCGTAGCTTATCCAATTAAAGGAACTGGGTTGTATGCTCAAATCGAAAAAGACATTGTTGTTCAGCCTGATTGGTCAACGTCTACTGATCGACAGATAGATTTTAAGCGAACCTATAGCAGAAAGTATTATGACTATGCAGTTCGCAGAATTGTGAATGAGGTAAATTATAACAAAGAGAAGCGAGCGGGAAAGATAGCTTCAACGAGGGCAATAAAATTGAAGTTAAAGTCTGTTATATCGGCTTTTCAAATGAAGTTAACAGCAAATTAGAAACCAATAACGACCAATGTTTCATTTAGGTGAGGCGTTAAAAAATACAGTAACTGATGAGTAAGAATAAAGTCATACTTTTTAATCCACGAAGTGCAAAATGGAAACATCGTGTTCCAAATTCTATTTTGCAGGTAGGAGCCTCGATCTATGGAAAGTATGATTTAGCTTTTGTTGACGGTAATTTGGAGACTGATCCATGGGAAAAGATCAAATCCTTATTGTCTACAGGAGAATATAACTGTTTTGGCTCCACTGTCATGCCTGGACCGCAGCTAAGACAAGCTATTCCCATTTCTAAGAAGATTCGGGAAGAATTTCCTTCTGTTAAAATTGTTTGGGGAGGTTATTTTGCTACCAATCAACATCCGGTTGTTCTAAATAGTGGCTATGTGGATGTAGTGGTTAGTGGGCCTGGTGACCAATCTTTTCCTCAGCTATTGGATGCATGGGAAGCTAATGAGCCGATCGACCAAATTAAAAATTTGATTTACAAGGAGGACGGGGAATTAATAAAAACAAGAAAAGAAGAATTGCTAGATCAGGATAGCTTGCCACAACTGCCTTATGCCTTTTACGATACATTTTACCCCATAAAAAACTATTTGCAAAAGACGTTTATGGGTAATAAAACAATGGCATACCATTCTAGTTTGGGTTGCCCTTTTACGTGTTCATTTTGTGCTGTAGTACCTATTTATAACGCCCGTTGGAAAGGGAAGTCTGCTGACAATATTTATAAAGATGTAAAGTGGTTAAAAGAGACTTATGGAGTGGACTCTATTGAATTTCATGACAATAATTTCTTTACTTCCAGAAAGAGAGTTGTTGAGTTTTCAAAATTGGTGCTGAACGATAACATCAAGTGGTGGGGGGAAGGTCGGATTGATACCATCGATAAGTACTCGGATGAAGATTTGCAATTAATGAAAGATGCGGGCTGCGAAATGATTTTTTTCGGAGCAGAAACAGGAAGTGATGAGGTGCTCAAGCAAATGGATAAAGGAGGAACGCAAACTGCTGCTCAAATTCGCTCTTTTGCTGTAAGAATGGGAAAGTTTGGGATTATTCCAGAATACTCTTTTGTACTCGGAATGCCGGGAGAGAGTGAAGAAAAAGTGATGGCGCAAATCGAGTCGGATATTGCCTTTATTAAAGAAATTAAGACCCTTAACCCAGCTACAGAGATCATTATTTACCTCTATAGTCCAGTACCTTCAGAAGGCTCAGAGCTATATGAGCAAATTACAAAAGCAGGTTTTGAGTTTCCAGCTCATCTGGAGGATTGGCTAAACCCGGTGTGGGAAAATTTCGATTTAAGAAAGAATCCATTAACTCCATGGCTGACTCCAAAAATGATTGATAAAATTCAAAACTTCGAAACCGTTTTAAATGGGTATCATCCTACTGCATCCGACTTTAGAATTAAAGGGATTAAGAAATCACTTTTACGAAATGCTGCAAGTTGGCGCTATAAAACAGGCTTTTATAAATTTCCATATGAGATAAAAGCGATGCATAAAATTTGGAAATATCGCCAACCTGAAATAGAAGGATTTTATGGTGAATAAGTTTGTAACTAAGCGATTACTTTTTCCTGTTCTCTCGAGGTTTGCAAAACATTATTTTGCTTCCCCTAGAAAATACAACTACCAATCTATAAAGGCAGTGGTAAATCCTGGTGTGTTTTTTCCGCATTTTACAATAAGTACTAGACTATTGCTTGACTTCTTAGCTGAGAAAGATTTGAGCAAGAATACATTCCTAGAACTAGGCAGTGGCACTGGAATTATTAGTGCCTTTGCTGCAAGTAAAGGAGCTGTTGTAACTGCTTCGGATATTAATCCTGCTGCTGTAGCCAATACCATAGAGAATGCAAAGAATAATGGAGTAGCAGTAAAAGCTATTCAATCAGATTTGTTTGATGCGTTTTCAAAAGAGCCATTTGATTATATCATTATCAATCCACCATATTATCAAAAAGATCCAACATCTGACGCTGAAAAAGCGTGGTATTGCGGTGTAGAGTTTCAGTATTTTGATAAGTTATTCTCTACTTTAAGTCCTTTTGTTAATCCTAATTCACTCGTGTATATGATCCTTTCTGATGATTGTGAACTAGATCAAATTGAGTTGATTGCTAATCGTTTCGGATTCAAATTGTCTGAAGTATTTAAGGCGAAGAAATGGGGAGAATGGAACTTTATTTATGAGATTAACTTAGGTTCTATTCACCAATAGTTATTCTTTTGGGTGAACATATTCACCAAAAGTTAGTCTTTTTAGTGAATAGACTCCGAAATAGAAGTCTGTTTACTAGAATTAATGGAAATAAATATTAGGTAAGTGTCTGAAAATTAATAGTAAGTAGCTATGAAGTCACTCAGAGATCTATTAAATTATAAAGAATATACTACATCATACCGCATCAATTCATCCAATTAAGAAATTCTATTCACCAATAGTTATTCTTTTTGGTGAACGTATTCACTAATAGTTATTCTTTTTGGTGAATAGAATCGAAAAAAGTGTACATTTGAGTAAAATCGATTGAAATGTACAAACGTCAATTAGTAAAAAAGTTAGAGAACCGGCTAGGGAAGGGGAAGGCTATTGTCGTTTTGGGACCTAGGCAAGTTGGTAAAACTACCCTCATCCATAATTTACTAAAAGATAAAGCGTATTTATTTTTAAATGCAGATGATCCACAAGTTAGGAATAGTCTGACAAATCCAAATACAGCCGAATTACGTTTAATTATTGGTGATTATCGCTATCTATTTATTGATGAGGCACAGTTGATTCCAAATATTGGAAGAACCTTGAAAATTATTACCGATATGATGCAAGAAGTACAGCTTATTGTAAGCGGTTCTTCTTCTTTAGATTTATCGAGTCAACTAAATGAGCCACTTACAGGGCGAAAAAGAGAGTTTCAACTTTTTCCGATTTCATGGAAAGAGTTAGAAGAGAAAGAAGGATTTTTAGAAGCCAAACAACAATTAAAACATCGATTAATTTATGGCTTTTATCCTGAAGTTTTAAATTCAAAAGGAGCGGAAGTTGAGGTTTTAAAAGAGTTGATGTCTAGTTATTTATATAAAGATATTTTAGCGCTTGGAGGAATTCGGAAACCACAGTTTTTAGAGAAACTGGTAAAAGCATTAGCCTTACAATTAGGCTCAGAAGTTAGCTATAATGAGTTAGCTCAATTAGTAGGAGTAGATAAGAATACCATTTCTAATTACATTGATTTGTTGGAGAAAGGGTTTGTGTTGTTTCGATTAGGAAGTTTTAGTGGGAATATTAGAAATGAGATTAAAACGAATCAGAAAATCTACTTCTATGATGTAGGAATTAGAAATGCTGCGATCGGAAATTTTAGCGCCATTGAAAATAGGTCGGATGTTGGCGGTCTTTGGGAGAACTTTTTAATTGCAGAGCGTATGAAACAAATCGCTTACTCAGGGCATATACAGTCCAATTATTTTTGGAGAACCAAACAGCAACAAGAAATCGACTGGGTGGAGGAAACTGGAGGCGAGATTAAGGGGTTTGAATTCAAATGGAATCCAAAAGCAAAAGTGAGAATTCCCCAAAAATTTATGGAAACGTATCATGCAGAAGTAAAAGTCTACAATTCAGAAAACTTTAGAGATTTTATTGTATAGCTGGTAAGCAATTAAGCCACCTTATTCTTTAGTTGCAATAACTGCCCGAAAAATAATCGAGCAGCCGATTTATAATACACCCATTTAGGGAATTGACTAAGCTTTCCTTGTTTTAAGGTTAGTAATGTCTGCTTTTCTCTATATCGCTTGTGTAAATACCGGTGCAATTTTTTATAAAACTCAGGAGAATAAGTTCCCTTATACATCATTAATAATTCATCGGAGTCTGTCCAATTGGCTTTTTCTGATAATTCTGATTTTACGATATCATAAAATTTAGTTCCGGGCAAAGGGTAAGATACTGAAACGCCAATATCATGCGGCATGAGTGCAAAAAGCATTTGAAGCGTCGCCTGTATATCTTCCCATTCTTCACCTAGGTAGCCGAATTGTAGAAAGAAGCACGGTTTTATACCATACTTTTTCATCAATGCGGTGCTTTCTTCAATTTGCTGAATACTTGTTCCTTTGTCCATAGCATCAAGTATCTTCTGAGATCCACTTTCGGCGCCTATCCACACTTCATCACAGCCTGAATCAGCTAAACTTTTTATGGTATCATCTTTTAAAAGCAGGTCTGCACGTGATTGAATTTTGTACCTAATCTTGATCTTTTCTCGATGAAGGATTTCATTAAACTCTTGAACCCACTTTGGCTTCAAGCCAAAAATATCATCGCAAAACCAGATATGGTCAAAGTTAAAATGCTCCCGAATTAATTTAATTTCATCTACTACGTGCTGTGGTGATCTGCTGTTATATCGATTTCCATAAATCGGCTTTGCACACCAGTTGCATTTATAAGGGCATCCTCTTGTAGTAGCTATATTGATAGAAAAGTATCCATGCTTACTCCATGCTTCTTGGTACGGTTTAATATCAACTAAATCCCATGCTGGTAATGGTAGACTTGTAAGGTCGGTCAATACAGGTCGTTTTGGGTTTTGAATAATAGCTCCATCTTTTTTAAAAGCTATTCCTGCAGTAGGTTCATAGCTCTCTTTTTCAGCAATAGCTGTGACCAATAAATTCAGTGTTTCATCAGCTTCCCCTAATATTACTGCATCAGCACCTTTATTTAAATATTGTTCAAAGTGATCGGTACTATCACTGCTTGACACAAATACATTCAAGTTTTTGGTCTTGGAATATTCAATCATTTTAAATGCTGCTTCCCGCATTCTGGTTAGACACATTTTGGTCAAATAATTGAATCCGTCATCATAAATTACGACTACCTCGGGGTTAAATTCCTTTATCTGATCTGCTATTTTAAGTGGATTTTCCACGAAGTTAGTATCAAATAGCGCTACTTCATGTCCTTTCATTCTCAATAAAGCGGCGGCCTGAATTGTCCCTAATGGTGGATAGGGTTTGCGCTGATTCCACTGCTTTTCATCGTAACGTAAGAAGTAACTGTGTGTAAATAATACCTTCATGAAAGTGGAGTTAGTGTTTTGATTCTTTCTTCATATGCTTCTAAAACTTTATTTTGAAAATCTCTTGGATGGTGTTTCGATACTCCTCTGTCAGACCGCATGGTTAATTGTAATTTATTGGGGTCAAAGTGTTGGAATTTCTTACCCCACCTTTTGTAGGTTGTTCTCATAAAAAATAAGTCCAATCGCTCTCCCAAAACTCCATTTAGTAGTTTTTCTACTAACCATTTTATAGGTTTAAATGCCTCTACAGGTTTTATATTTCTAGGGTGTTTAAAAAAGGGGAAATATGATTTAGTCCATTTATTAGTTGCCTTTAATTGGTCGATTAATGGCTTATTGTAGACTGGAAGTAAATAGGATACTTCTACTGCCGTAAAGATATTTTTATCAATGATTTCTAAGTGATTTTCATCCACTAAGTAATTGATGCAGAAGTACTTTTTTGAGTTTAATAAGAAAATTTTTTTGAATAAGATGAGAAAAGTTCTACAAACCCACATACGATTAGGAGCGGTAATTATAAAATAATCAATGTCTCCATTATCGTGCATCACACCTTTAGATAGAGATCCTGATATACCAATGCTTCTTACGTATGGAAATGAACTGATTAACTTAGCATATCTAGGTAATTTTTGATAGTAGTGGACTGCTTGCTTTTCTTTATTTAATCTTGTATGCAGCAAAGAGTCTATATTTGAAGATAGACTATAGAATTCGCTGAACTGAGAACACACTTTTTTCTCAATTAATTCGTTTATTGTTGTCTTTACTTCATTGGGAGTAATCCCTGCAAGGTTGGCTAGTTCATCTTTACTAAGAGGATGATTGAAAATATCAAAATAAGCTAAAGCTTGTGAGAGTTTATGTTTATTAGTCGAGTTCTTGTTCATTTCAAGGGCTAAAAATACCCTTTTAATACTTAAGTAAAAAGTACTAGAATCATTCATTAAATTTGTGCAATACTCTTGAGGTTAATCTTCTTTATATTATATGATTAATACTTTTCGGATTCTGTTATTTCTTTTTATAATCCTACCAATTTCATCCTTTTCGCAAGAAAAAATTGGCGCGACTACTGATAACTTCATGCCTGTTAAACAAATCGGTGTAAATCCGGCATTAATGGTCGATCAGAAATTTTTTCTTTCAGTTAACGTTCTTGGGGCGCATATTTTTGCTAGAAGTAATGTTATCAATTATCCGAATAGTTTATTGCTGCCTAAAACGGATATCGGAGATGCCGTTTTTGACGAGCCAAATAAGTTTGCTAAGGGGTTTATAGCAGCGGAGGTTTCTGGACCATCAGCCACCTTAAGTTATAAAAAGAATGCCTTTGGAATTCATACTGCGGTCAGAGGTTATGGGAATATGAATCGGGTGCCATCTATTTTGGTAGAGTTGATAAATGATGGGAATACAGATGAAATTCCTGATGGTACTTATACCATGAAAAACAGCCGCTTTAAAACAATGAGTTGGGGCGAGATTGGTCTTTCTTACGGTCGAATTTTACGAAGTAGGGAATACGAAATGATCAGCGCTGGTGTCACAATCAATCGTTTGTATGGCATTCAGCAATCTTCCTTTAATATAAAGAGTGGAATTGTAGATGTCAATCAAGGCCAAGGTACTATTCGAGAAGCAGAGGGCAAGTATTCTTACACGGATGCGGAGTTTGGCTCAGGTAAAGGCTGGGGAATGGATCTGGGAGTAACGTATAAAGGGATGTTTGACAACGTTAATAAATATGCTCCTCATTCTCGAAACGGTGGTTGTAAGGTACTTGATTATCGTTATAGAATTGGAATTTCATTACTTGATTTGGGATACATTCGATATCGCGATGGCGCAAGGTATGCTGATTTACAAGAAAGAGATACCATTACGGTGGATGATTTATTTGATGGAGATGAGACTGTTTTAGGAAGAGATGGAAGTAAGTATACCGCTTTCTTGCCAACAGCATTATCCATACAAGGAGATTTTTATCTGGCCGACTATATTTATTTAAATGCTCGCATTAATCAGCGATTAAGCTTTAGAAATAGCTTTGGTGTAGAGCGCTCCAATTTAATTGCCGTAGCACCACGATTTGAAAGCCGTTGGATCTCTGCTTCTATTCCTTTAACGCTTTCTAATTACACGGTTCCTCAAGCTGGGTTTTATCTCCGTTTGGGTTATTTGGCTATTGGTAGTGACAACATTTTACCTTTTATGCGTCGAGGAGATTTGAGAGCAATAGATTTGTATTTTAATCTTAACTTCTTCCTTAGAAATAGCCCCGAATGCCGGGTTATTGATAACAGAAGTACTCCATGGTTGTGCCCAAGTTGGGGAAAAGTAAAGTAAGATGAAAAGATATAGTTTTTGGATAGTTATTGTTTTGTTTGCTTGCCGCAGTGCTACTCCTCTTATAGAACAGGCAGAGGAGACACCAAATACGAGCATTAATTATCGGTTACACGATATCTGGGCACTAAGAGAAATAGATGGAAGGGCTGTTGGTGATGCTCAAGCAGCCGCTTATTTAGAGTTTAATTTGACAACTAAAAAAGTCTACGGAAACACTGGTTGTAATTCCCTATCTGCAGATCTGTTTGTAGATGCAGACTCATTAAGAATAATGAATATGGCTGTTACGGAAATGTATTGTGATAATTTTCAGCAAGAACAAGATTATGTCACAGATCTAATGCGATCTATTCGTTATGAAATTGATGGATTATCGCTCACCCTCATTTCCGATGAGACGAAATTTAGTTTTAAAAAAGTTGATTAAGTACCTGTTTCTGAGTAAAAAGTTTCAAGGTTTTCCTACTTACATTTCTACTTTTTCAATAATGAACTGTTTACTCACTCACAATAATCTTGTGGTGTGAGCGCTGATTGTTTTCACCAATTAGTTCAATCATTATCGTCCCCACTGGAAGGTTGTCGATGGTTAAACGGTTCGTATTAATAGCATCTCTCGTTTCAATGCGCTCACCTAAAAGGTTAAAAAGTCGAACTTCTTTTATTTTTCGATCATTAAAATCGATATTAATTTCCCCCTTGGTCGGATTTGGAAATACTGAAATCGGCGCTGTGTTGAGATTATTGTTAGTTATTGATGTAATGGTTTGGCAATTAGAACTACTAGCAGGGAAAGTTGCTGTAGAGTCACCTTGGAAGCAAGTTAGGGTGTAGTCTGGCATGTCAGTAATACAACCGGGAGATGCTTCAAAAAAACCATACGTAGATCCAATGCCTTCTATAATAGAGATATTGTAACAGGTATTGATGTTCCATCGCTTTCTATAGGTGTTGCCTACAAGAACTGAGTCGATAGAATTTACCGTTTCTCTCATTCCCATATCGAGCACCCCTTTGATGGAGTCTCCAACAGATAATGTAAAATCATATAGCAGTTGTTCAGCTGTCTCTTGTGGTTTGATATAAAATACTTTCTTATTCGTTTGGTCTTCCCTTAATGCACCTCGGTAACCTGTATCGGAGACGTTACACATACCTGACATATTTCTGTCAATAAATGGAGTGTGTAGTTTTTTGTATACCAAGTTGTTTATAGTAGTATCTCCGTTTAAAATAATGGAGTAATCCTCAGTGGTAGAACCGCTGGTTAAGCAAATGGCATTAACGTTAAAGTTCCAAACAGCTGTGCTACTCGGAAATGAATGATAGGTATTTGTTTGCCCAAACACGGAGGAAATGCAAGCAAAAATAAGAATGAGTAATGATTGTTTCATCGTCTTTGTTTTAGGTTTTGATCCATTAATTTGCAATTAAATATAACTATATTTTTCGATATGAGGCGTTTGGGTTATTGCTTTTTAGTTTTAATGGCGCTTGATGGTTTGAAATCTTTGGCTTTTCTAACGATTAAAACGTTTTTATTGAAGCGTTATATTTTTTATTAATACAGAT
>CBFHLF010000015.1:0-22863 GCA_965656555.1 uncultured Acidiluteibacter sp.
TCTAACTAATGGCACTTATTTCTACAGGGTGACAGCAGATGGGGTAGACTACAAAGGTAGTGTGATGATTTTGAGGCAATAAAAAAGCGACCAATCTCAAAATTAGTCGCTTTTTATCCTTTATATCAAAAACTTACTATCGTAAATCGATCACTTCTACTTCAGGGTGCTTTGCCGTATTAAACTTAAACTTCGAGTCAGAAATTTCCTTGTTCACTTCAAAAGAAGTAATGGTGTAGATATAATTCGAGCCATCTTTTCCTTTTAATTCAATTTTATACACTTCATTTTTTGCTTTGTCCACGTATAAAAATGCAGAATGATAAGGCATTTCGTCAGCAGCCTCAGGAAACAGCTTTATCAACTGGTAAACTTTTCCTTTTAACGTTACTTCTTTTTCAAACTTATACTTAAACCCATCCTCGTAAATCGTTAAAATTTTTGATGGATTTAGTCCTTCGTCACCGTCTAGCTGAGCATCGTCAATTTGTACTTCTTCTGCATCTGCAATGTAGGTCCATTTGGTCGTTCCATCAGAGATTACGTTTTGTCCCGCAATTGTTAAGTTGTACATTTCCCCTTTGCTCATCATGCTGCCTTCTTGCTTTTCGCTAATGTCGGCAGTCGGGTTGTTTAGCTCGTACATAAAACTCGCCGATACCGTTTTAAAGGTTCTTGCTTTCTCGCTTAATTTATCGAGAATTGCTTTTGCTTTTGCATCTTGCTGCGCCATCAAGCCATTAAGGCTCAAAATAGCTATTCCTAGTATTAGTAACTTTTTCATATCCTGTTGTTTCTATTAATTTAATTACATGCTTTCCAAATACTGTTCCAAACTGGTTTCATCTTGGATTAATACTTGTCTCGCTTTGCTTCCTTCAAAAGGACCGATAATATTTGCGGCCTCTAGTTGATCAATTATTCTACCCGCTCTGTTATATCCGAGCTTTAATCTTCGTTGGAGTAGGGATGCAGATCCCTGCTGATGTTGCACAATAATTCGTGCAGCATCTTCAAATAAAGCATCTCTATCGGCTAAGTCTACTTCTCCTGCATTGCTGCTGCTACCTTCTTCGATGTATTCAGGCAATAAAAAAGCATCTGGGTATGCGCGTTGATTACCAATAAACTCTGTTAGTAGTTCTACTTCTGGCGTATCGATAAACGCACACTGTAGTCGGATTAAGTCGCTACCATTAGAAAGTAACATATCTCCACGTCCAATTAGTTGCTCCGCACCACCGGAATCTAAAATGGTTCTAGAGTCGATTCCTGAAGTTACCCTAAACGCAATTCGTGCAGGGAAATTGGCTTTTATAGAACCGGTAATGATGTTAGTAGATGGTCGCTGTGTGGCAATGATTAAGTGAATTCCAATCGCCCTTGCCAACTGCGCAATACGTGCAATGGGCTGCTCCACTTCTTTGCCAGCGGTCATTATTAAATCGGCAAACTCATCGATCACCACTACGATGTAAGGCAAATATTTGTGTCCTTTCTCAGGGCTGAGTTTCCGTTTTATAAATTTCGCATTGTATTCCTTAATGTTTCTTACAAAAGCCGTTTTAAGTAGCTCGTACCGAGCATCCATTTCGATACACAGCGAGTTAAGCGTATTAATTACTTTTTGATTGTCGGTAATAATCGCCTCTTCGGTATCCGGTAATTTTGCTAAGAAGTGTCGCTCTATTTTGTTGAAAAGCGTTAGTTCCACCTTTTTCGGATCGACTAAAACGAATTTTAACTGTGCAGGGTGCTTCATGTAAAGTAGAGAAGCGAGTACAGCATTTAGTCCTACTGATTTACCTTGTCCGGTAGCTCCCGCCATCAACAAGTGCGGCATTTTGGCTAAGTCAAAAACAAAGGTTTCGTTCGAGATGGTTTTCCCCATTACCACAGGTAGCTCCATTTTGGAGTTTTGAAATTTTTCTGATGCAATTACTGATCGCATCGAAACAATGTCAGGGTTCTGGTTAGGCACTTCAATACCGATGGTTCCCTTTCCAGGAATGGGAGCAATAATTCGAATTCCCAAGGCTGCTAAACTCAGCGCAATATCGTCCTCCAAGTTTTTAATCTTAGAGATACGCACGCCTGGAGCAGGCACAATTTCATACAATGTTACAGTAGGCCCAACAGTCGCTTTAATGCTATCGATTTTAATGTTGTAATTCTCTAGCGTTTTAACAATCCGATTCTTATTTGCTTCTAGCTCCTCTTTGTCCACTTTGATGGTGGTGCTCCCGTAATCTTTTAAAATATCAATGTTGGGGTAGGTGTAGTTGGGCAGATCTAGTGTCGGGTCGTATTCTCCAAACTCCTTCACACGGCTGTCCATATCATCTTCATCCAACTCATCTTCTTCTACAGGAGCTTCTATTTCTAAATCCAGCTCTTTTTCTGCTTCTTCAGTTTCCTTGGTGGCTTCATCTATGGTTTTCTCTTCCGGTGCTACCTCGAATGAAAAGCCATCACCTGCTTCCTTTTCTTCCGTGTTTTCGCTGCTTTCTTCAACTACCGGATCCAATGTAATGGGCTCTTCGGTTACTTCAGCTACTTTTTCCTCATCTTCCGATTTTTGCTCCTCACTTTTTAGTGTGGGCATAATTTCTTCTTCGGTAAAGTTTTCTTCCTCTGCGGTTTCGTTGTCCTTTTCAGGGATAGGTTGGTGCAAGTGATTGGCATACGCGTGTTCACTATCTTTTACTTCTTCGTCAGCGGATGGTTCTTCATCGGATGAAGACTTGATGAGCCCTGAGAACTTTAAGTTGAATGAGATGGTCAGAAATGCCAAGAAGGCAAAGCTGATTAAAAATCCTGTACCAATATAGCCTAAAACACTTTGCAGCCAAACATTCATCTGATAACCAAATCCACCACCTAAAAAATAAAGTGAATTGGTAAAGAAAAAGCTCATTACTAAAGACAGAAAGATGAGTGTAAAGAACGAAATTCTAAATGTTCGTTTAATTGGTAGAAGAGATATTTTGAATAAGATTTTAAATCCTACTATAAACGACAGCATTACAAATGCGAAAGAGGCTACACCAAACCATTTGTATATAAAAAGGTGCGATATAGCTGCTCCAAACTTACCTAACCAGTTTTCTGCAGTTATTTCAGGATTCCATAGAAACTCTCCGATGGAAAGCTCTAATTTACTCTGATCAGCTTCCCAAGTAAAAATAAAGGAAGTGAATGCCACCAATAGGAAGGCAGAAAGCAGAATAAATAAAAGCCCTACGATATTTTTTGTTCGTTCGTCTTTTACAAATCGGTTAATTGACTTAGTGGATCCAGTGGGTTTTGAGAACAGCTTTTTCTTTTTCTTGCTGCTGCTTTTTTCAACGATGGGATCTTCAGACTTATCTGATTTAAATTGATTTTTTGCCATTATTCATTTGTGTGGTTCAAATGTAAGAAATCGCATTGCATGTAAACAATGGTCAAATGGAGAACTTCTTGACTATTTAATTGTGAATAACCTTGGTGCTATTCTGTGGCCGAAAAAATAGATTCAATCTGTGTTTTTAATTCTTCAGGCGTTACTTCAGGGTAATCTTTATTAACCTCGAAGTTGGACTGATCTACCTTGGTGATTGAAATTTCGTCAGCAGTAAAGTCCATCATTACACCAAAATTCTCAACGGTGTATTTGAGCATTACCCCTGGAATCGACTCAAAAGGAGTGCCTTGGTTTGGATTGCTACCACCGAGTTCTTCAGTGTAAAAAATCGAATGAGAGCTGCTGTCTTCAGGGAAGTAAAATTTCATTACTTTACAAGAGTACCCCATTAGGTTGGTGTCTATACCTGCATCAATAAACTCAATGTCTAAAAATTTAGGATTCAAAGCTAAGAAAGACTCTCGATCGTAAGCTGAACGATATTTCTTATTGAGCATTTTTACAGTCTGGAAAAAGGTGTCAGAGTTAGTTTTTCGAATATAGGCTGATCTGAATAATCCCATTCCTGCAGAAATTTCACTTCGGGTGCCATCTTCAGAAAAGGTGAAGGTCATTTCTTGAGGCATCATATCAAAAAATATGCTGTTGCTATCGAGTTTAGGATACCCGATTCGGTATAAAATTTCTCCAGATTTACCATTTGTTGCATTGTCGTGCATTTCACAACCCATAAGGGTGAAAATAGCAATTAATGAACATAAAATGGTTGATTTATTCATGGGGTGGGGTTACCATGTTAAATTTTCTTTGTTTAAAAATGCAGCGATTCCATTTTTACAATCTACTGTTTCCCGTGCTTTGGCATTTTCAGCTGCTGCTAATTCTAGGCCTTTTTCTATGCTGATGTGTTGTACATCTGCGATTAGTTGTTTGGTTAAACTCATTGATTGTTCGGAATTTTGTTCACAAAGTCTCTGAGCAAATATAAAAACTTTTTCATCTATTTCTAATTGGGGGTGTACTTTGTTTACCAACCCATATTTCTCCGCTTGTAGCGTATCGATGAGGTTTCCTGACAGTAGCATTTCTTTTCCTCTTGTTTCTCCAATTTTGCGTAAAAGAAACAAACTAACAATGGCTGGAATGAATCCAATCTTTACTTCGGTGTATCCAAATTTTACATCAGGTACTGAATACACAAAGTCACAAACAGTAGCTAAACCACAGCCACCTGCTATTGCATGACCTTCCACTTGTGCGATCACCACCTTTTTAAGGCGATAGATTAGTTTGAAGAGCTCCATTAAGTTGCGAGAATCTTCTAAGTTTTCTTCGTAGGTGTTGGCTTGTAGGGTTTTGAGATAGCCTAAATCTGCTCCGGCACAAAAAGCACTTCCATTGGCTTTTAGAACAATTACCTTGATTTGATCATTTTTTTCAGCTGCTTGGAAGGCATCTTTGAGCTCTTCTACGAATTCCGCATTCAGGGCATTTCTTTTGTCAGGTCGGTTTAAAATGATGTATCCTACACGTTCTTTGATCTCAACTGCTACAAATTTCATTTTTCTATCATTTATTATTGCTCACAAATGTAAGTAAGTGTTTGATATTAAAAACAAGCCTACTTATCCATTGCCGGCCTGTCCTCTTCCGGAGATTAAGTAAAGGTAATTGCTACTTTTCTAATGTCTAAAATCTTCCCCTTAATAATAACCCAACGATTTCAACATCGACTTATGGCTTTGCTCTTTAGAGAATAGTCGAGTGTGTAGGTTTCCTTCTTTATCACGGTCAATTACTACATGTTTGGGTGATGGAATCAAGCAATGCTTTATTCCTCCAAATCCACTCAGTGCCTCTTGGTATGCACCTGTGTTAAAGAATCCGATGTAAAGGGGTTGGTCTTTTTTATCTTCAGGTAGTTTCGGTAAGAACACTTGATTTTCATGCGCTTCAGAATTGTAGTAATCCAAGCTATCACACGTCAATCCACCTAAGTTTACCCGCTGATGCGGCACATTCCAGTGGTTGATAGCCATCATAATATACTTTTGATTGATTCCCCATACGTCAGGCAGCGTAGTAATAAAAGAGCTATCGATCATGTACCATCGCTCGGTGTCATTTTGTTTTTTTTCATCGATAATAGAATATATGGATGCGCCACTTTCACCTACAGTAAATGATCCGAACTCCGTAAAAATATTGGGTTCGTCTATTTGGTGCTTGTCGCAAAATTCTTTGATTTGCTTAATGATTTCTTCAATCATGTATTCATAATCGTACTCAAAGCCCAATGAATTTTTAATCGGTAATCCACCACCAATATTTAATGAGTCAAGTTCTGGGCATACTTTTTTAAGTTCTCCATATACTTGAAGGCACTTCATGAGCTCATTCCAATAGTAAGAGCTATCTTTTATTCCTGTATTAATAAAGAAGTGTAGCATTTTCAAGTTAAATCGCTTGTCTTCTTTTATTTCATTTAAGTAAAAGTTTTTGATGTCTTTGTATCGAATTCCAAGTCTAGAGGTGTAAAATTCAAATGATGGTTCCTCCTCCGAAGCGATACGAATTCCTACATTACATGATTTGGTCATGTTTTCCTTATAATATTCAATCTCCTTCATATTATCCAAGATGGGCATTACATTGAATCCCTGATTATTTAGCTCTACGATGTTTTCTAAATATAGGGGGCGTTTGTAGCCATTGCAAATGATGTATCGATCTTTTGAGAGTGACCCATTTCGGTTAAGTTCATTTACGATTTCAATGTCATACGCTGATGAAGTTTCAATGTGAGTGTCGTGCTTGAGTACCTCGTCTAGTACAAAAGAAAAGTGAGAACTTTTAGTGCAGTAACAATAAGTGTATTTACCTTTGTAGTTACATTTTGCCATTGCAACATTGAACCATCGGATGGCTTTATTGATTTGTGAGCCAATTTTTGGTAAATAAGTTAATTTTAAAGGCGTACCGTATTGTTTAATGATATCAGTGAGACAGATATCATGGAAATATAGCTCGTTGTCTACTACTTCGAATCCTTCCTGAGGGAAGTCAAAGGTTTGCTCAATGAGTTTTTTGTAGGTATTGTTCATATGGCTTATAGAATGTAATTGACTTTCTTTGGGTTTTTTTTGGTAAAGTAACCCAGTTAGTTTGTGCTTGTTTAACCATGCTTGGTAAAGTAAAGTTAAGAAGATTTGTAGTTGGGTGATTTTTTTATTGCTAACTCTTATAAAAATAATGTTTAATTAAACTGAACAAAAAAATGCAAAAGGTAAAGTTGTTGGAAATTAAGTCTGAAATTGCTGCGGGTACGCGTGGTGCTAGCTTAGGGAGTGAGGCGTTAAGGATCGCATCATTAAATAAGAAGAGTAGTTATTTTTCTGACTATTCCTTGGAACTAATTGGCGATCGAAATGATTTATTGTGGTCTCCGATATCAACTCCTTCTGCTATAAGAATCGAAGGATTGGTAGAAGTTTATCAAAATGTAAGTGAGTCAGTTTTTAAGGTTTTGACAGAAGGTAACTATCCTTTAGTGTTAGCTGCTGATCATGCTAGCGCAGGAGGAACCATTGCAGGAATCAAGAAGGCTTATCCAGATAAACGATTAGGAGTGGTTTGGATCGATGCACATGGCGACCTGCATTCACCATTTACATCACCTACAGGAAATATGCATGGAATGCCTCTTGCTACTGCACTTGGAGTAAATAATGAAGAATGCCAAGTAAATAAAGTGAAGGATTTGACTCTGCAGAAGTGGGATGAGTTAAAGCAGATGGGCGGTATGTCACCTAAAATCTTACCGAATGACTTGGTGTTTTTTGGTGTAAGAGACACTGAAGAGCCTGAAGATTTTTTGATGAAGAAGCATGGTATTAAGAATTACACGGTTGCAGAAACTCGTCAAATGGGCATTTCAGCAGCAGTATCAGCCGCGCTAGAGAAATTAGCGGACTGCGATATTATTTATATTTCTTTTGATGTGGACTCTATGGATCCTGATGTGGTTAGTTATGGTACTGGAACACCTGTAAAAGATGGATTTAAACCCGATGAGGCTCAAGAAATGATACGTCTTTTAATTGCTTCTAAGAAAGTAGTGACCTTCGAAATGGTAGAGATTAACCCTACACTCGATAATAAATGCAACAAAATGGCAGAGACTGCCTTCGATATTTTAGAACAAACTACTCGAGTAATCGAGGATAACCTATAGGCAATTGAATACATTAGAAAATATACTATACCAAGCAACAGCAAAAGCGATTAAGTCGCTTTATGCCATTGATGCAGATGATAAGTTGGTGCAACTTCAAAAAACGCGTAAAGATTTTGATGGAGACATAACGCTAGTGGTTTTTCCATTGTTAAGGGCATCAAAAAAATCACCTGAGGCTACCGCAAATGAAATAGGTGAGTGGATGAAAACAAATGAAGTCATGGTGAATGATTTCAATGTGGTGAAAGGGTTTTTGAATTTAGAAGTGAACCCGACCTATTGGATTGATTTTTTAAACAAAACCACTCATGCTGAAAACTTTGGGTTTGCACCAATGAATTCTGCAAGTCCAATCATGGTTGAGTATTCTTCACCCAATACCAATAAGCCTCTGCACTTAGGTCATTTAAGAAATAACTTTTTAGGCTATTCCGTAAGTGAACTACTTAAGGCGAATGGCCACAAAGTCACCAAGGTTCAAATTATCAACGATAGAGGAATTCATATTTGTAAGTCGATGGTGGCTTGGGAGAAATTCGGAAATGGAGAAACACCTGAATCCACAGGCTTAAAAGGGGATAAACTGGTAGGAAACTATTATGTCAAGTTTGATCAAGTATATAAAGAGCAGGTAGCTGAATTGATCGCTGCCGGAAAAGAAGAAGAGGAAGCCAAGAAGGATGCCCCAATCTTATTGGAGGCGCAAGAGATGCTTGTCAAGTGGGAGAATAATGACCCTGCAGTTCGTGCACTTTGGGAAAAAATGAATGGTTGGGTATATGATGGATTCGAGTCTACTTATGACACTATGGGTGTTGATTTTGATAAGCTCTATTATGAATCTGATACTTTCTTGTTGGGCAAGGAGGAAGTGCTTGAAGGACTCAAAAACGGTAAGGCATTTACCAAAGAAAATGGTTCGGTTTGGATTGATTTGACCAATCAAGGGTTGGACAATAAATTGCTTTTAAGAGGAGATGGAACTTCTGTGTATATGACACAAGACATCGGTACCGCCATTATCCGACATGAAGAATTTGCATGTGAAAAATACTTGTATGTAGTCGGAAATGAGCAAGACTACCACTTTCAGGTATTGGGTAAAGTGTTGCAAGAGTTTGGCCACGATTGGGCCAAAGGAATACAGCACCTTTCATACGGAATGGTAGATTTACCTACAGGAAAGATGAAAAGTCGAGAAGGTACAGTGGTTGATGCAGATGACTTAATGCTAGAAATGAAAAGCACGGCTCAAGAAATTTCAGAGGAGTTGGGCAAGTTAGAGAACTTAAGTCAAGAAGCGAAAGATAAGCTATACCATCAAATCGGGATGGGCGCACTGAAGTATTACATCCTAAAAGTAGATCCTAAAAAACGCATGCTGTTTGATCCGAAAGAGTCAGTAGATTTTGCAGGAAATACAGGCCCTTTTATTCAGTATACGTATGCACGAATTCAATCCATCTTACGGAAAGCAGGAGCTGTTTCAGTAGATTTTGAAGCAGTGGACGGGTTAACACCGCAAGAGGTTGAGTTGATTAAATGGATACACGATTTTCCTGAAACAGTTGTGCTAGCTGGTGAAAACTACAGCCCTGCTGTTATTGCGAATTACACCTATGATTTGGTGAAATTATACAACTCATTTTACCAAAATGTATCGATTTTCAATGAAGAAAATGAAGAGCTGAAGAATATGCGGGTGCAATTATCGGCCACGGTAGGCGATATCATTAACCGATCGATGCAGATACTTGGAATATCAGTGCCTGAACAGATGTAATTCAGGTACAATGAAATTTTATAAACATCAGTAGAATTGTTAATTTTGCAACCTATTAAAAGAAGAAAAAAACATGTTTGATAATTTATCGGATAAGCTTGACAGAGCCTTTAAGGTCTTAAAAGGACAAGGACAAATTTCAGAAGTAAACGTTGCTGAAACGTCAAAGGAAATTAGAAGGGCGCTTTTAGATGCGGATGTTAACTATAAGATAGCTAAGAATTTTGCAGACAGTGTAAAAGAAAAGGCGCTTGGACAAGACGTATTGACTTCCGTTTCTCCTGGGCAATTGTTTACGAAAATTACTCATGATCAGCTAGCTGAGCTAATGGGTGGTGATTCTACGGATATCAATCTGAAGGGAAGTCCTGCAGTGATTCTAATTGCAGGATTACAAGGTTCAGGTAAGACTACTTTTTCAGGTAAGCTCTCTAATTTCTTAAAAAAGAAGAAAGGGAAGAACCCAATGTTGGTAGCAGCAGATGTTTATCGTCCGGCGGCAATTGATCAATTGCATGTGTTGGGTGAGCAGATCAATACAGAAGTGTATTCTGATAAAGAAAATAAGAATCCGGTTGATATCGCGAAAGCAGGTATTAATCATGCAAAAAGCAAAGGCTACGATGTGGTTATCATCGATACCGCCGGTCGTTTAGCAGTAGATGAGCAAATGATGAATGAAATTGCTGCCGTAAAGCAAGCAATTAATCCATCCGAGATTTTATTCGTAGTCGACTCTATGACAGGGCAAGATGCAGTAAATACTGCTAAAGCCTTTAACGATCGTTTGGATTTTGACGGTGTTGTATTGACTAAACTCGATGGAGATACGAGAGGTGGAGCCGCACTTTCTATTCGTTCAGTAGTAGACAAGCCTATTAAATTTGTAGGTACAGGTGAGAAAATGGAGGCCTTGGATATTTTTTATCCAAAGCGTATGGCGGACAGAATTCTTGGGATGGGAGATGTTGTTTCTTTAGTAGAGAGAGCTCAAGAGCAATACGACGAAGAGAAAGCAAGAAAGCTACATAAAAAAATTGCGAAGAATCAATTTGACTTTAATGATTTCCTCGATCAAATTTCTCAGATCAAAAAAATGGGAAATATGAAAGACTTAATGGGTATGATTCCTGGAGTTGGAAAGGCCATGAAGGATGTTGATATCGATGATGATGCGTTTAAACATATCGAAGCAATGATTCACTCGATGACCCCAACAGAGCGAGAAAATCCTAAGTTGATTGATGGAAGTAGAAGAAAAAGAATCGCTGCAGGTAGTGGAACTTCTGTACAGGAGTTGAATAAGCTACTGAAGCAGTTTGATGAAACCAGCAAAATGATGCGCATGATGGGGAATAAACAAAATATGGCCAAGATGATGCGCAACATGCCAAAAATGCCGGGAAGACCTTAATTAAACATAACTGATACGGAATGCAACTGATAGACGGAAAAAAGACAGCAACCATTATAAAAGAAGAAGTTGCAGCAGAGATTGCAGCATTGAAAGAAAAGGGGGCTAAAATTCCTCATCTTGTTGCCGTTTTGGTTGGAAGCAACGGGGCAAGTATTACCTATGTGAATGCTAAAATAGAAGCTTGCCGAAAAGTTGGAATGCATTCATCTATCGTTCGATTAAACGATACTGTTTCCGAAAAGGAATTATTGGAGAAAGTAGCGGAACTAAACCAAGATGATGATGTTGATGGTTTTATTGTTCAGCTTCCTTTACCTAAGCACATCAGTGAGAAAAAGGTAACTGAAGCCATTTCTCCAACAAAAGATGTAGATGGTTTCCATCCTTCTAATATTGGTAAAATGATGTTGAATTTACCGACTTTTTTACCTGCTACTCCTTATGGTATCGTGCAGTTAATGGAAAGATACAATATAGAAACCACAGGGAAGCACTGCGTAGTTGTCGGAAGAAGTGCTATCGTAGGAACTCCTGTAGCGAACTTAATGTCACGAAACTCTTATCCTGGCAATTGTACGGTAACTCTTACACATAGCAGAACGGTAAATTTAGCGGAGATTACCCGCTCAGCAGACATTTTAATCGTTGCCTTGGGAAAACCTGAATTTGTAACATCAGACATGGTAAAAGAAGGAGTTGTTGTTTTTGATGTGGGCATAACTCGAAAAGCTGATAAAACTAAAAAGTCAGGCTATAAGTTATATGGCGATGTGAAGTTTGATGAGGTGGCTGATAAAGCATCGTTTATCACGCCTGTTCCTGGCGGGGTAGGTCCAATGACCATAGTTTCTTTATTAAAGAATACCATATTAGCTGCTAAAGGGAAGGTATAATTATTTGTAGTTACTCTCTTTTTAATTGCTATTTTGGCTTGACTTCAATGAGTTATTAGATATGCTAAATAAACAAAAGCTTCAAGTTTTTAAACTTGAAGCTTTTTTGTTGAGTCGCAGATGTTCTTAGCTAACCAAGAAACTATTAATTTGATCTTCTGAAAATCGGTTTCGTACTTTTTCGAAGTATTCATGCTCTTCTTTTCGGATGTGTTTTTTGATGAGTAGGCTTAACACATTAATGACTTCAAGTGCTTCGGTAGCTCCTTCTGCCTCCTCTAATTGGTTGCATAGTGTCAAAATAGCGGTATGTTCTTCCGCTAACTCATTTGCCATGTCATCTAAACTTCTGGATACACCGGAAGTCTTCTTGAAAAAGGCCTCTTGTGTCTTAAAGTTTTCAATAATGCTACTAATTTCAATAGCAGCCAGATCCCTTGACTCTAAAAGTCTGAGATGCTTATGGTGTTGTTCGAATAGGATGTTAAGTTGATTCATGGAGGTGTAAATTTTAAGTTAAATATACACTATTGTTGTGGCAGATTGAAGTAATGCTTATTTTTAGTCGAGAATTAATTGATTAAAATGGCTGCAACGGAATCAAAACTTTGGTACTTAGAACAGATTAACTTGTTTAAAAATTTGTCAGAGGATGAAATGCAAATGATAGATAGGAAGTCAATTATGCATTCAGCTGATAAAAACCAATATATATACTTCCCCCACGAACCTTCAAAAGTAATTTATTTTTTGAAGCGAGGTCGAGTAAAAATAGGTACATATTCAGATGATGGAAAGGAGATCCTTAAAACCATTTTATATCCCGGTGAAGTGTTTGGAGAAATGGGAATAATTGGTGAAAACAAGCGCAAAGATTTTGCTATAGCTATGGATAAGGAAACACGATTGTGCACGCTGAGTGTAGATCAGATGAAAGAGATTATGAATAGCAATCCGGCTTTGAGTTTGGGACTAACTACCATGATAGGAGAAAAGCTCAGAAAAATGGAGATGAAGCTAGAGTCTGTTATTTTTAAAGATGCTAGAACCCGAATCATTGACTTAATCAAAGAGATGGGGTCAGATTATGGACAGCGAGTGGGGGAGGAGACTTTAATCAAGCATAATTTAACTCACCAAGATATTGCTAACCTAACAGCTACTTCCCGTCAGACTGTTACTACAGTCCTCAATGAGCTAAAGGAATTAAATTTAATCTACATGGAGCGAAATAGATTTTTAGTACGAGACTTAAAAGCACTTTAATGAACTATATTTTGTATACTGGAAACGATTGCCATCAGTGTAAAGAAGTGGTTGACTTCTTGGCTGCTTCTAACATTGCTTACAAAGAAATAAACATCGATCAAGATGGGCGAAAACCACCGATAGACTTATTTGTTTTTCCTGCATTGTTTAAGGATGATGAGTTAATAGCCTATGGAATCGATATTATCGAGGTTTTTGGAGTGTGATTTAGCTTATTGTAATTGTGTGTTTTGGAGTGGGTTTTAATTTTTTTTCATACGTTCACCCAACTATTGTTTAATAATTTTCGTTCTCTATTCAAATCAATAAAACATTAGAATTATGAAAAAAATTACTTACTTATTTGCCTTTTTCTTAACTGCTGCATTCAGCAGTATTCAGGCACAAAATTGTCAAGCTGACTTTCAATATTGGACCTCAGGTTTGACTGTTCAATTTATGGACTCTAGTTTTAGTACTTCAGGTGCTCATGCATACAGTTGGAGTTTTGGAGATGGTGGGTCTTCTACCATGTCTAATCCTGGTCATACGTATAATCAAGCAGGAACTTATCCTGTTTTATTAATGATTCAGGATAGCCTTTGCTTTGATTCAATTGTAAAATTAGTAACTGTCACAAACCCAAATCAAGCTAACTGTATAGCTGATTTTCAATATTGGACTTCGGGTTTGACAGCTCAATTTATGGACTCCAGTTTTAGTAGTACAGGAAATCATACATATAGTTGGAGTTTTGGAGATGGAGGAACATCTACTCAATCAAATCCGGGTCATACATATAATCAAGCAGGAACTTACTCTGTTAGGTTAATGATTCAGGACAGCCTTTGCTCTGATTCAATTGTGAAACTAGTGACGGTTACTAATCCAAATCCACCTGCATGTACTGCAAGTTTTACAGTTGTTAAAGATTCAACAAGTCAGTTTGCTGTAACTCTTTTTAATACATCAAGTACTGCTAGTTCACATCAATATTCTTGGGATTTTGGTGATGGAAACTTTGGCCAAGGACGATATCCAACCCATCAGTATAATAGTTTTGGCTCTTACTTAGTATGTCTTAAAATTACAGATACACTTTTAAATTGTATTACTACTTTTTGTGATACTGTCGGAATGGATTCTTTAGGAAACCTAAAGTCGGCTTCCGGATTTTCATTAACGGTTAGAAATCCAATTGTAGTAGGAGTTGATGAGAATGAAGTTGCAGAGGATATTTCAGTTTATCCAAACCCTGCAATTAATAAAGTATCAATTGACTTGACTAATTTAAATGAGCCTTCAATGGTTAGAATTGTAGACATCACCGGTAGTGTTGTTTTTCAAGACAACAATGTTTATGGAGGTGCTATTAGAGAATTAAGTGTAGCCAATTTTAAAGATGGGTTGTACTTTATATACATCCAAAATGGTGATAACACACAGGTTAAAAAACTAGTTAAAACCAAATAATAACTTTAGTTAATATTTAGTAGAAAAGGGAAAGGTGTAATGCCTTTCCCTTTTCTTATTTTTAGGGTGTACCTATTAAGCTAACATCAATTCATATTATCTAATTCACCCAACTATTTACTCACTAAAGTCGTCTAATTTTTATGAAAGAGAAGATATACTTTTTACTTATAGCCACAATTTTAGTAAGTAGTAGCTTGAGGGCACAAAATTGTCAGGCCGACTTTCAATATTGGACTTCAGGTCTAACTGCTCAATTTATGGATTCTAGCTTTAGTAGCACAGGTAACCATACATATAGTTGGAGCTTTGGTGATGGTGGAACTTCTACCATGTCTAATCCTGGGCATACGTATAATCAAGCAGGAACTTACTCTGTTAGCTTAATGATTCAGGATAGTCTTTGTTTTGACTCGATTGTAAAATTAGTAACAGTTACTAATCCTAATAACTGTATAGCAGATTTCTCTTTCACATCAACTCAAAATGGAGTTTTTATCTTTCAGAGTCTTTCTTCTCCAATGAATTCTCTTTACCATACATGGCTTTTTGGAGATGGTGGTTTTGATACCTCAAATACCATAAATCCATCCCATACTTACAGTTTACCTGGAACATATAGAGTTCTTTTGTCTGTTCGAGATTTAAATAGTCAATGTAGAGATACTATTTCTAAGGTAATAACTGTTTTACCACCGCCTTGCCAAGCAGGGTTTACCTATCAGTTGAATCAAAGTCAAGTTCAGTTTATTAATACTGCTAGTAACTATACTGAATTGGTTTATAGTTTTGGTGATGGAGACTCATCATCATTACCAAACCCAATTCACACTTATGCGCAGAGTGGCTCTTACATCGTTTGCCAGAAAGTAACCGATTCTTTAACCAATTGTACTGCTACTTTTTGCGATACTATTCAGGTGGTTTTACCACAGCCTTGTATGGCAGGTTTTACCTATTCTATTATGGGTGATTCTATTTTATTTCAATCAACAGCCAGTAATTATACTAGGTTAACTTATTTTTTTGGTGATGGAGATTCGTCTAATTTAGATAATCCCATTCATATTTATCCTTCTAGCAATCAATATACAGTAACACAAATTGTCTACAACGATTCAACGAATTGTACTGATACGATAGTGAAAACGCTTTGGGCTACTAACTCGGGAACTTGTGTAGCGAGGTATCAAATCGCGATAGACACTACAATCAAATCAACGCTATTTTTGATTAATCAATCAACCAACCAAACGACCCATCGGTATGATTGGGATTTTGGTGATGGTACAGTTGGTACAGGTCGTATTCCAACACATCAATACACAGACAACATTGCCTATAAAATTTGCCTAACAGTGAGTGACTCTAACTTAAACTGTATTTCTACCTATTGTGATTCTGTCGGATTAGACACTAAGGGTAATATATTAAAATCTCGTGGCTTTTTCCTTAAAGTACTTAATGGTGGATCTATTGGAATAGCTGAAAAGAATCTCGATCAGCTGATATCCGTATATCCCAATCCATTTCAAACAGCGCTAGCCATTAAATCAAGTCAATCTGGCCCATTAAATTATCAATTGTTCGGTATTGACGGTACTGAGTATCGAAGTGGAAAGATCTCTTCGGAAACTATACAGCTTTCTTTACTGGACTTATCAAAGGGTATGTACTTTTTACGACTTACAAATGGTAAACAATTCGTAACCAAAAAGATAATTAAACAATAGTTTAAGAGATAGTATCGCTTCATGCAGATAGATAAAGAACTTTTACAAGGTTGTATCGAGAAGGATCGGAAGTCACAGAATAAGCTTTATGAGCTTATCTTTTCCTATCTGATGAGCATCTGTATGCGCTATAAAAATGATTATGATACGGCAGGGACAAGCCTCAACGCAATATTTTTAAAAGTATTGGATAATCTTGAGAAGTTTGAAAACGAGCAAGTTTTTTTTTCTTGGGTTAAACGAATAGCAGTCAATCATTTGATTGATGAATATAGAAGTGATAAAGCTAAGAAGCTTGATTATATAGAGAGTTATCAAAGTCACAATACGCCAACTACGCCACACGAAAAAGAAGAGCAGTTAGAGTCAGAGTATTTGTTGGATTTGATTCGACAGTTGCCGCCGACAACCATGAAGGTTTTTAATCTTTACGCTATGGATGGGTTCAAACATCGTGAAATAGCAGAGATGCTTTCTATTTCGGAAAGTACTTCTAAATGGCACTTAGGAGAAGCTAGAAAGCGATTACAGCTCATGCTTGAACACTTAAAACAAACTACAGCATTATGAAAGATAATGAATTAGATGAACTATTTCGTTCTGGGTTAGATACTAAGTATCCTGTAGATCAAAATTTATGGTCTGCAGTGGAACCAAATCTCCCTACACCTTCAAGTGGTGGAGGTTTGTGGGTGTTTATATTGAACGGAATCGCAATTATTTCTGTTTTGCTTTTTGGAAATTATGCAATGGACAAAACGAAAAGACTACAAACAAATGAGATAACAACTGCTGCCACTTTTGCAGCGATTGAGAAAGACGACAAATTAGAATTACAGGAAGAATTGATTGTTTCTGCTATGGATAGTCAAGGCGTGGTGATTGCTAATACTACGCAGAAGAAGAAGAAGAAGAAGAAGAATGAAAATCTTCAGAGGAGTGAATCAAAAAACCAAATTCAAGACATAAATGTTGCACCAACTGAATTAGACGAATTTAAGAATGATGAAGTACTGACACGAAATGAATCTTTGAAAAAGAATTCAACTGCTACAGCTTCTGCAGTAAAACAAGGAATAGATTCTAATACGTCTTTTGTAAGTGTATCTACTCCAACTACAGAAATGGAAGGGAGCTTAACAGCCGATATTGCTAGTTCTCAAGATAAGTCAGTTCGTAGTGCATATATCAACGCTGATCTTCTGCGACCGATTAATTTGGTTTTACCTTTATCTATTAGTGAATCATCTTCCTTATTGCATTTAACTCCAAAAGAAAATGAAGCATACTTTCTTCCAACCAAAAGAGTTAAATTCAGTCAATTTGAATTGGTCTACACACAATCATTAAACACAGTAAAGTCAGTTTCAGGGTTATCAGAAGCAGTAATTGACCTAAAAGCGAATGCTGAACAAAACTCCACGGTTACGACAGTAGGATTAAATCTAATTAACCACCATAAATGGTTGACTTATGGAGTCGGAGTACATTATTTCAAGCAGGAAGAGATAGTTCAGTACGATATAATTGATGGAGAGATAAGAAATGTTATCTCTTACGATACTACATATAATATTATCAATACAAACTTTTTTAGTAACGGTCATCCTGTAATTTTAATTGAGAATAAAATAAATCAAGTGAGCACGCCAACTTATATTGAGTTTGGAAACCGATTAATTGGAACTAATATTTTTGAACGTGTTCAAGTTCCTGTTTTTGTTGGAATAAGTAAGCAAGTTATGAATTGGACAGCGGAGCTAAGGACGGGGCTAGTCGCTAACTATTCCTTACGTCAAAGTGGAGCTTATATAAATGAAGATTTAAATGAATTGGTTGGTTTTGAAGGTCGTAAGCAATTCAGTGATTTAATTCTGAGCCAAACGAATAACTTTAGTGTCGGATATCATCTTAATGAAGCCTTTTCTATAGGAGGTAGGCTAAATTATGAGTTTGATTTAACCTCTATAACTACAGATTACAACAGCCGCTTAAGAACTACAAGAGGTGGGGTTTGGATAGTATATAGACCTCGGTAATATTTTACTAAAAAATATCATAAAAAAACGCCCATTGATTGCTCAATGGGCGTTTTAAATATTACAAAGATTGTCTTAGTTTTTAGACATTCTCTTTCTGTCTGTTTCGTTCAAGAATATTTTTCTCAATCGGATTGACTTTGGAGTAAGCTCTACATACTCATCATTCTGAATATATTCTAACGCTTCCTCTAAGCTAAATTTAATTGGAGGAGCCAATCTTACTTTATCATCAGCACCTGACGAACGCATGTTTGACATTTTCTTAGACTTAGTAACGTTGATTACCAAATCTCCATCTCTTGAATTCTCTCCAATTACCTGACCTGCATAAACATCTTCTCCCGGCTCGATAAAGAATTTACCTCTATCCTGTAGCTTGTTCAACGCGTATGCAAATGAGTTACCTGCTTCCAACACAATCATAGAACCGTTGATTCTACCTGCGATTTCACCTTTATATGGCTGGTATTCTTTAAATCTATGCGACATAATTGCTTCACCTGCAGTAGCCGTCATTAATTGGTTTCTCAATCCAATAATACCTCTAGAAGGAACTTCAAACTCCAATACCATTCGCTCACCTTTAGGCACCATAGAAAGCATTTCACCTTTTCGTTTGGTCACCATTTCTACTGCTCTACCTGACACATCTTCTGGTAAGTCAATAGTTAATTCTTCTACAGGCTCACATTTCTTGCCATCTATTTCTTTTATGATTACTCGTGGTTGCCCAACTTGTAACTCATATCCTTCTCGACGCATAGTCTCAATCAAAACAGATAAGTGAAGTACACCTCTACCATAAACGATGAATGATTCAGCAGTACTACCCGGCTCAACTCTTAGTGCTAGGTTTTTCTCTAGTTCTTTTTCTAAACGCTCTTTAATGTGTCTAGATGTTACCAATTTACCTTCTTTTCCAAAGAATGGAGAATCGTTAATGGTAAATAACATACTCATGGTTGGCTCATCAATAGCGATGCTTTCCATTGCCTCAGGATTTTCAGCATCAGCAATTACATCACCGATTTCAAAACCTTCTAAACCAACTACAGCAGCAATATCTCCTGCTTGAACTTCTTCTACTCGAACTTTTCCAAGTCCTACGAAGCTATATAATTCTTTAATTTTTACTTTAGACGACTTTCCATCTCTTTTGATTAACGAAACAGACATACCTTCTTTAAGCACGCCTCTCTTCAAACGGCCGATTGCGATTCGTCCGGTGTAGTTAGAGTAATCTAATGAAGTGATCAACATTTGAGTATTACCTTCAGGTACCTTGTATGATGGAATGTGCTCAAGAATTGCGTCTAGAAGTGGAGTAATGTTGTCTGTTTTATCTTTCCAATCTAATGAGAACCACTCTTCTTTAGCTGATCCGTAAACTGAAGGAAAATCTAACTGTTCTTCTGTAGCATCTAACTGGAACATTAAATCAAAAACAGCTTCGTGCACCAAGTCAGGTGTACAGTTTGGCTTATCTACTTTATTGATGACTACGATTGGTTTTAACCCCATTGCAATAGCCTTTCCAAGCACAAATCGCGTTTGTGGCATAGGGCCTTCAAAAGCATCTACCAATAGCAATACACCATCAGCCATGTTTAAAACACGCTCTACCTCTCCACCAAAATCGGCGTGACCAGGAGTGTCAATAACGTTTATTTTAACGTCTTTATATACCATTGAAACGTTCTTAGAAAGAATGGTAATCCCTCTTTCTCGCTCCAAATCGTTGTTGTCCATAATTAATTCCCCTACTTTTTCGTGCTCTTGAAAAAGTTTTCCAGCCGCTAGTAATTTATCTACCAAAGTGGTTTTACCGTGGTCTACGTGGGCAATAATTGCGATATTTCTAATGTCTTGCATGGTGTTATAAAATTGGCCGCAAAGTTACAGTTTTATTCGTTCTTATTTTTGTATTTATTTTTTCAAATAAAAAAAGGTGATTAGCCACCTAATCACCTTCATAACAATCGTTACTTCTTTCCTATTTTTCCTCTCTTGGATGCGCTACGTTTACTTTGAGATTTCTTTCCATAAACTCGTAACCATCTAGTGCTTCTACCGCTTTGCTTCCGGCATCTTCTACTGCCATTTCTACAAATCCGAATCCTTTAGATCGTCCGCTAAATTTGTCAGTTATGATTTTAACTGATACTACATCGCCATATTCTGCGAATAGATTCCCTAAGTCATCTTCAGTGCACTTGTAAGGAATGTTTCCTACGTAAATATTCATAATAAAAATTAAATAATTTAGGTACAAAGTAAATAAATTATTTCAAACTTCAAATACTTTACCCAATTAATATTGAATGAACTATGTTAATTAAACATTAACATTCTATTTCAAGTTGCTCTTGAAGTTCTTCTGGTATTCTTCCCAAGGGATTTCTTTGAAGTTATCTTCATTTAGAAAATGCAGAATTGGTTCGATGGTTTCCGGTGTTTGATAACCCGGAACGGACTGGATGAGGTTAAAGGTTTCATCGAGGTACACTATGGTTGGGTAGCTCATTTTTCCTTGCATTAAGGCAATAGCCATATTGTGTGGATTTCGCTTTCTTGTTGGATTTTCGTTTACAAAGGTTTGATTACCCACGGTAACCGTATCTTTTCGCTCAGCATCCAGCTTTACTGCATAAAAGTTTTCTGAAATATAAGCCGCTATGGTGGGGTCAGCGAAGGTTGTCGCATCCATTCGCTTACACCATCCGCACCAATCGGTGTACACATCAATAAGGACTTTTTTAGGATTTTCTGAAGTGCGTGCAAAGGCCTCTTCAATGGAGATCCATTCTATTTTTGGTTCTTTTTGTGCTGTTGCCGCGAATGTAAACAGCAGGAGGGAAGATAAGAGGAAATATTTCATGGGTTAAAAATAATCAAGTTTAAAAACAATTTAGGGGGTGCTTTGCCGACAATTTGTTGCTTTTATGTTAAAAATTCAAACATTGATTACAAAAGGTATGCCTTTTTACTCCGCATCAAACGTAAAATCTTCCCCGTCAATAAGGCCTGTAATTAATCGACCTTCTGTTTTTACGTGGTACTGATTTACTCCTTGTTTGGTATAAATAATTCGTTGTGGAAAATCATGGTGTGAATTCCGAAAGGTCCAACTGTCCTCTTTTCGCTGTGTAAGCGTGAATAAAATAGGCCCACTTTTATCAATTGTTACGATGTAACACAATGCTCCGTGTATATTTTTGATGCTTAATTGCTCTTGAAACAGCGTGTCGTTGCCATTTAGATGCAAACCATAACCCTCAAGTTCATTTTGTGCATTAATGGCCCAGTGCTCAATGACTGCATTTCCATCTTCATCTACCGCTTTCCAGTCGCCTACCAACCAATATAAATTCATGAGTGGCTCGTCCTTTAGCGGGATATCTTTCTTCTTATTGCCTTTGAGAAAGACAAACAACAGCAAAAAGAAAACGCCTAATAGTAGACCAAAAACGAAATATTTAATGCCAGGCTTCATTGGATTAATGGATTCCGTGCATCCACTTTCTTAACGTAGGTACCAGTAACAATAGAATCAATGCGGCTGCTCCAACTACATATACGCCCCAAACCATGTAGGTGTCTTGATAAACTGCTAGCGTATCCACTGTGGATGCATCAGCAGGAATATCTTCTGAAGCAGTTAGTTCTCCAATCTTTCCGGCCATTTTATTCGCCAATGAGATGGATAAAAACCATGCACCCATTACAAAACCAACGGCCTTTTTAGGAGATAGTTTGGTAATCATTGATAACCCTACAGGAGATAAACTTAACTCACCTGATGTATGGAAAAGATACATGATGATTAGAAAAATAACTGGTACCATTCCGTCTACTGAGAAGAACTGTGCTCCAAATACAATTACACCAAAACCTAATGCGAGTTGAGACAGTCCCAACACAAACTTCATTGGTGTAGAAGGTTCTTTTCCTTTATTTCTTAGTTTAATCCAAATCCATGAGAAGAGTGGAGCTAGAATGATAATAAAGAAAGAGTTAAAGAATTGAAAGATAGAGGCGGGTAATTCGGAACCTAAAATCATTCGATCTACGTTTCTTGCGGTAAATAAGGTAATAGAGCCACCTGCTTGTTCAAATAAAGCCCAGAATACCGCATGAAATACAAATAAAACAACCACCACCCAAAGTCGCTGACCTTCCACCTTCGTTTCTTGCTTGTAAGCCATGAAAAGCAGCACTCCTAAAATGGCGATACTGAGCGTGATTAAGATGGTGGTAACGACATCACTTAAATTTAAGAATAGGGAAGTAATGGGAACGAAAATCAAGGTTCCTATAATGGTCCACAGTTGTTGTTTCTTCAGCTTTGGATTCATTATTTTGGTAAAACCATTGGCTTCTTTCTTTAAAGCTAGCTTTCTGTCTTCTTCTGTTCCTTGTAACAGCTTTACATCATCTTCCTCAATTACATCAGGAAAATCTTCCATAGAGCCAGGATTAATTCCTTTTGAGCCTAAAGCCTTAGGTCCTGCTAACCAAAATACAAGTAAACCAACTAACATTCCTATTCCAGCTAAACCAAAACCATAATGCCAGCTAATTTGCTCTCCAACGTATCCACAAGTTACAATGGCCAATAATGCACCAATATT
>CBFHLF010000016.1:0-14273 GCA_965656555.1 uncultured Acidiluteibacter sp.
GCTGTATACTCTCCACCTGCTTGGTGAGAGTAGGCGATCTCAAGGCCTCCCCCTGCAGTTGAACCTGCAGCATCAATGATTCGAAGTCCTTGAGCCGTGCATGACTTATTCCACAGCTCTATAGTAAATGAGTTATTAGGGAAATTAGTTCCTGAAAAATTTTCTATAATGTAATCGTCTACTCCATCTAAGTCCAAGAATCGATTAAATGGTTGTGAAAATCCAAGGCTTGTTAGCAATAAAAAAGAGATAACCGTGGTAATTTTTTTCATTTTTTGAGTTTTAAGTTAAACCTCAAAACTCCACGAATTAAAGGCTTTCTCTATAGTTCAAAAGGATGATTTTGATATTACACAGTGCATTTTCTTCTTTTGTACTTTTACGCTTTATCTATTTTCTTTTCTATCAAATCAACTTGCTACATAGTCGCTGTTATTTCTTCCACAACTGATAGGCTAAGCCTATTATCGTTTATATCATGTCTTAGATATTGATAATTTTTTAGTCAATATCATTAAAGGTCAATTAGGTCTTTCAGGAATATAGAACAACATCAACTTCTATATTGATGGTTGAAAAAGCCAATAAGTTTTGGAACTTGAATTGTGTGTTACCACTAAAATTGTTTCTCACAAATTCTCTTTTTTCGGTTTTATAGCTCGTTGGTGCAACACCCTATTGTTTAGTTTACCCTTCTACTCTAATCGTTTTTTTGTAAAAAGCAAAAGCATTAAAATTTCCTAAAGCATTGTTGTTGAAATTTGAAATTGGGTTAGATGGCGCTGCTACTCCACTTTCTCCAATCGCTTCTGTAAGTGTTCTGTAGTAATCATAAGAAGCTTGGTTAATGTGATATAATTCTACGGTTATAGAATCGCCTAAGTTTAAATTATGTGGAAAAGAGGTATTAAAATATTGACCATCAAAGAACTTATCTCGCTCCACATAAAGGTTGTCATCTTCTTCCTCTTCCTTCTCATCACCTTTATTAAAAATGTAGACCTCTCCATTTACATAAACTTTGTATCGAAAATAGTTGGCAACATTGGGTTCATCTTGCACATAAATTGTTGCATAGTATCCCTCATCTTGTATAATTGATTCTTCCAAAAATTCTGTAGACATACTATCAATTGGATTAACTTGATCGGGAATTCTACTTGAGGCCAAATACATTGTTCCTTCGTAATTCACTTCTAAGGTGTAGTTTACACCACGTACACCTTGAATGAAGTTAGTTTGGTAAATACCTGGATTTATTTCTTGCAAGGTATCTCTACCTCCATTTTCATCTGAAAGAATTACCATCGCACCAGATGCTTTTGGAAATGTATTGCTTTTGTAAAAATCTCCTGTTTCCGACAAGGTAACGAAGTAAGGTCCTTCTTGATCTGAAATATTGGCTTCAATAACTAATCTTGGAGCAACACTTTCCAATTCTAAATCAATCACATCTTGACAGGATGCGAGCAAAAAGATAAAGGATCCAAAAGAAAGAATTATTTTGAATGTTTTCATTTTAAAAAGTTTAACGGATTGTACTTACTTGAATTTAAAATTGTATGTAACAGAAGGGATAATACTAAAAAGTGCCGTTCGGACTGCTTCAGTATTCTGTGGATTATCAGGAGATTCTCTGAAATCAATAGCAAAAGCATTTTTTCTGCCATAGAGGTTATAAACAGAGAAGTTAAGGCTTGACTCATATTTATTGGTCTTTTTAAGCGTTTTTGTAGCCCCAATATCTAAACGGTGATAATCAGGTAGCCGATCATTGTTTCTGGTGCTATAAAGGTTTACAATTTCACCTTCCGCTTTATACTTTCCTACAGGATAAGTAACAGCATTGCCAGTTCGGTATACAAATGTTCCTGAAAGTGTCCATTTTTTATTCAGTTTATAGATACCTACTAAAGTTAAATCATGAGGTCGATCCCAAGTTGCAGCATATGCATCTCCATTATCAATGCCATCAAAAACACGCTCTGTTTTCGACCAAGTATAACTAATCCAACCGGTTAGTTTTCCAATATTTTTCTTTACATAGAACTCAACTCCGTAAGAATACCCTCTACCAATCAATAATTGAGATTCTACCTGATCATTTAAAATAATATCAGCTCCAGTTTTGTAATCAATCTGATTTTTCATGTCCTTGTAATAGACTTCTACAGAGCTTTCGTAACCGTTATCTTTAAAGTTTTTGTAAAATCCGGCTGCAACCTGATCGGCAATTTGTGGTTTTACATTATTAGAACTAGGAATCCACAAATCAATTGGTGTACCAACACCTGAATTAGAGAGCTGGTGTAAGTATTGTCTATTACGGCCATAAGAACCTTTCAACGAACTACTTTCATTTAATAAGTAGGTTATTCCTATTCGTGGCTCTAAACCGCCGTAATCTTTAACTAGCTCATAGTCATTGTAATTTTTTGTTTCAATAACCTCTCCATCCTTATTGTAAGAATAGATTTCACCTGGACCAACTTGAGCAAAATAGGAATATCTTAATCCAATGTTGATGTTCCAAAGACTAGACAGTTTTATCTCATTTGAAAGGTAAGCTGCACCTTCAAATGCATGTTTATGATCTAACTCAATTTGATTCATTCCAACAATCTCCCCTACACTAACTTTTCCGGGTAGGAAGGTGTGGTAAGCGCCCAAAACTCCAAATTTTATGGTGTTTTTGTCGTTCATGAAATAGGTAAAATCTTCCTTTAAACTTACATCTCGAATAGCTGATGAAATAGCAAGTCCGTCATCTGCGTCAGATCCTCCTTGAAGTTCTATCTTATAATCGTAATTGCTAAACAAAGCGGTTGAGTTTAAAAATAGCTTGTCATTAAATAGGTGATTCCAACGAAGAGTACTAGTGGTATTGCCCCAATCAAAACCAAACTCATCATCAAAGTTGAACCTATCTCTGCCGAAATAACCAGATAAATACAGTCGGTCATTATCGCCCAACCTATAGTTAGCTTTAAGGTTTAGGTCATAGAAATATAAGGTAGAATTGCGTACACTTTCTCTCGGTGATGCCTTTAAGAATACATCTGCATAAGTTCGTCTGCCGGCAATCAAGATAGATCCTTTATCCTTTACTATGGGTGTTTCAACGGTTAATCGAGAAGAAATTAAACCAACTCCACCACTAGCACTCAGCTTTTTGCTGTTGCCATCTTTCATTTTAATGTCTAATACGGAGGAAGCTCTTCCTCCATACTCAGCAGGAATATGCCCCTTATAAACACTTAAGTCTTTAATGGCATCTGAATTGAATACTGAAAAAAAACCTAAAAAATGTGATGCGTTATAGACAGGCGCTTCATCTAACAAAATTAAATTTTGATCAGCACTACCACCTCTAATATAAAAACCACCATTACCTTCGGAAGATTTTATGCCTGGTAAGAGTGCTATAGTTTTAATCACATCTTGCTCTCCAAAAACAACAGGAATAGCAGCTGCCTCTTTCATATCCAATTTATTAACACTCATTTGAGTGGATTGAACGTTTTCGTCTTTTCGCTTTGCAGTTATTTCTACTTCAGCAAGTTGATTAGATGCCAGTTCAAGCTCGATGTCAAATCTTAAATTTTTATCTAGGCTTATTTTTTTAGTAACTGACTCATAACCGATATAACTAAAGGTTAACGTATAATCTCCTTTAGGTGCAGACAAAGAATAAAAACCGTAAACATTGGCTGCGATACCTATATTTAATTCTTTAATGACTGCTGTAGCGCCAATTAAACTTTCACCATTACTTGCATCTTCAAGAGATCCGCTAATGGTAAAATTTTCTTGTGATAGGGCTCCCCATTGAATAAAAAGGAATAGCGAAACACTTAAGAGTTTCTGCAAATCAGTTTTAATGTATATTGATCTCATTTTTAAACAACTTAAAATTTTACACCTAAGTAAAGATTGGGCTCAAAGAGGAAGAAATTATCCCATTGATCGTCCAATGTTTTGAATTCTTCAGGAGCTTCTGTGTCAAAAGCCCAAAACTGGCCATGAAGCTGTGGTTCTATAAAGATTCGTTTACTTTTTCCAAAAGCAATGTGGTAACCAATATGAACAGAAGTGTATAGTTTGAATCCATTATCGATCTCCTTATTGTTTTCGTCCAAATATTTTTTATACTGTGGCAATACTTCAATAGTACTAAAGAGACCTTTCCACAGCATTCTTTGATATGATATCCCTATTCCACTTTCTCTGACAAATCCAGGATAGAATTCACTCTCGGAATCTATTTTGTCTAACAATCCATCTCCCCATTGAATACCCATAGGTTGAAATAAACGCCAAGTGGCTAATTTGATTCCAATGATGTTTTTACTGTCTAAATTGCGCTTGATGTGCAATTCAAAATGTTGGGTGTTGGTTTTATCATCCCAAGGTTGATCCAAGTATTGTGGATAAGCAATTATTGGAGTGCTAATTCGATAATTGTATTTTAATTCATCATTTTCTTGTGTAAATGCAGATAAACTGTAGTAAATGATTAAGAGAAGAAATAGATTAAATCTTTTCATAATTTGAATTTTGAGTTCTAAGCTGTTATTTATTTGTTGAATTTCGAGGCAAAAGTGATAAGAACTCAAACTCTGTGCGTCCTAAAATGAAGATGCGGACGTTTTAATGAAAATCAGGACTTCTTAAGTTTAACATTATGGGCAGCTAATCGCTTAAATAAATTTTGGGATATTAGATAAACTCAGTATTTTTAAACCATTAATAACATGTTTTGATTGATCAAAAATCTATAGCCGTACTTCCGCTAGAAAATCTGAGCTCTGATTCTGAGAATGAATACTTCGCGGATGGAATGACTGAAGAGATTATCAATGCCTTAAGTAAAATAGCAGGCTTAAAGGTAACCGCTCGAACTTCCTCCTTTGTTTTTAAGCATCAGAAAACAGACGTAAGAATAATTGGAAATCAGTTGGGAGTGAGCACGGTATTAGCAGGCAGCATTCGAAAAGTAGGCAAAAGAATTCGTATTGCTACTCAGTTGATCAGAACGGACAATGGCTTCCACATTTGGTCTGAAAATTTTGACAGACAATTAGATGATGTTTTCGAATTGCAAGACGAGATTAGTCTTTTGGTTGCCGATAAGATTAGAGAGAATTTTGGTCATTTGAGAATTAAAAGTCACTTGGTAAAGTCAAGCACTTCTAATATAGATGCTTACAATACTTATCTTAAAGGTCGCTTTAATCATTTAAAATGGGATGAAGAGGGTATTCAGAAAGCAATAGAACTTTATTCAGAATGCATTGACATGGATGCCAACTATGCAGACCCACATTTTGGCCTGGCTTATTGTTACGCCATGGCAGGATCATGGTGGCCTGAGCCCTCACTATTGATTGAGGCTGAGCAACACATTCGCAAAGGGTTTTCCATTGAAAATCAATCTGCTCTAGGGTATTTTGCACAAGCTACTTTAAGCTTTTGGGGGCATTGGGATTTTCAAAAAGGACAAGAAAACTACCTCAAGGCTATACAACTAAACCCTAAATATACTGAAGCTGAGGAAGGCTTAGTTGAACTCTACACTGCCATTGGAGCCTTTGATAAAGCCTTAAAACATGTAGAAAAGATACTCCAGATAAACCCTCTATCAGTTAATCATTTTTTTTCTAAAGCTAACATTTACTATCTTAAAGGAGCATATGATAAAGCGCTAAATTTTGTGGATCAAGCACTTCATCTAGATCCTAAGTTTACGCATGCCATATGCTTAAAACAACTTTGTTTAATTCACCATGGCAAGGCAGCAGAATTGAATCTTTATCTTGAGCAAAATCCACTAGCTGAACGTCCAGAGGCTTGTCAATTACTCTATGAACTGTTTCATAAAAGCAAAAATAATGATGCAAAAACGATTGATGAAGAACTAGATAGAGAGGTTCCAATATCACTCTTTCCTTGGACTCTCTTCATTAAAATTTATGCCAATCGTATAGAAGAAGCAAAAGCTGAATTAATTGACGCTGTGGAGCGAAAGCTAGGACAATATGTAAATTTTAAAACGCACCCCCTACTTCATCCCCTTGCTAAATTTGCTTCTATTCAAAAAATTAAATCAGAGTACCTAATAGGTAGTGGTTTAGAGTTAGAAACCTCTGCTAAAGTAGAAAAGGGTACTTTACTTAGTAGCGAAGAAGCAACACCATTAATCCATAAGCTGAATGATTTAATGGAAAAACAAAGGGTATTTACAGATAATTCGATTACGTTACGTTCTGTTTCAGAAGAAATTGGCACTTCTTCTAACAAACTATCTTATCTTTTAAATGAGTATTTGGGCAAAAACTTTAACGAATTTATCAATGGATATCGATTAACCGCTTTTCAAAAGTCAGCCTTAGACCCAAAAAATAAACACCTTACTTTGTTGGGGTTAGCTTATGATAGTGGCTTTAATTCTAAATCTGTATTCAATGAATGTTTTAAGAAAAACACAGGAATTACACCCAAACAATGGGTAAAAAATAATCAAGATTAAGCTGAAATAAGTTTGAATAATCAAAAATCCATAGCAATACTACCATTTGTAAACTTGAGCTCTGATTCAGAAAATGAGTATTTTGCTGATGGTATGACGGAAGAAATCATTTATGCTTTGAGTAAAATCGATGGTTTGAAAGTTACCGCTAGAACTTCTTCGTTTGTTTTTAAGGATAAAAAAGTAGATGTTAGAAGCATTGGTAATCAGTTAGGTGTTAATACAGTATTGGAAGGCAGTATACGTAAATCTGGGAATCGAATTAGAATTGCTGCTCAGCTGATAAGAACCGACAATGGGTTTCACATTTGGTCTGAATCGTTTGATAGAAAACTCTCTGATATATTTCAACTTCAAGATGAGTTCAGTCTTATTATTGCTGATAAGATTCGAGAGAATTTTGGACACTTGAATATTCAAGATCAATTGGTAGAGGCTTCTACCAAGAATATAGAGGCCTATGAACTATATTTGAAGGGAAGGTTTTATCTTAAAAAGTGGAACCTGGAAGATATTGCTCTTGGTGCTCAGTATTTTGAAAAAAGTATAGAGCAAGACCCTAATTATAATTTAGCTTATTTTGGAGCAGGCCTCTGTTATGGATTACTAGGCTCATGGGGTTATATGAGTCGTGAAGTGGCATTTCAAAAGGCTGACCTCTTCTTCAATAAAGGTAAAGCTATCGATATAGAAAATGTTTACGCCTATTATTGCATAGCTACTAAAGAGTTTTGGGGCCTTTGGAATTACCAAACTGCTTACGAATACCTACAAAAGGCACTTCATATTAAGCCTGATGAACCGGATATTAATGAATGTATGGCTGAGATATTAACAGCTATCGGCGACTTTGATGCTGCCCTTCGTGCAATAAATAAAAGCTTGGTATCAGATCCATTATCTCCCAATCATTATTACACCAAAGCGAATATTCATTATTTGCAAAAGAATTATCATCGAGCCATCGAGCTAATAGAAAAATCATTAGAACTAGATCCTTCTTTCGCATTGGCCATACAACTGAAAATTGCCTGCTACCTTCATCTTGGTAGATTAGAGGAGCTCAGCAGCAGAACAGATTTCCCTCCTGTTGATCCAATCTGTTACTATTTGGCCGAAGCTTTAAAAGGCAATACCATTGACCTTACAGCAGCCAATAAACTTATTGAACAATTTCACAAGTCAACACCGAGTCCTTTATTTGCCTGGGATCTTTATTTGTTAGCCCAATTAAACGAGGATAAAGCACTGAATCAATTAAAGAAACAGATCAGTGAACAATTTGGTCTGGTGATCAATTTTAAGAACGAGCCTTTCCTCGTTAAACTTAAAGATAGGGTTGAATTTCAAAATCTTGTAGAAAATAATTTTCCTTATGATTGTCTTGAATTGGATGAGTCTACACCAAAAGATGAAGCTAAATCCGTATTAGAAAGTATTGAAGTTGACAAGTATCAAATGGAGTTGCATACATTGATGCAGGAAGAAAAGTACTACTTAAATAATAATCTAAATCTAAAATTGTTAGCAGAGCTCCTCGATCTTCACCCTAACAAGCTATCTTGGCTATTGAATGAGAAAATGGGAAAGAATTTCAATGAGTACATTAATGGGTATCGCTTGCAAGCTTTCCAAGATTTAGCTTTAGACTCAAAAAACAGTCACCTTACCTTACTTGGCTTGGCCTATGAAAGTGGTTTTACCTCTAAATCAGTTTTCAATGATTTCTTTAAGAAATCTACTGGATTAACCCCAAAGGCTTGGGTGAAAAAGCAAATGACTTAATACCTACCCTTTCTCTAGTAAATGAAGAGGTAAGACATTATTACCACATCCAGAAGGAAATGAATAAACCATGCCCAAAACAATCCTTTAGTTTCTAAAATAGACTTGGCTAAAAACCAACCTAAAAATCCCGCAAGCAGCATTCCTAAAATTCCTCCGGGATTACCGAAGTAATGGACAGCACCAAATAAGATTCCTGATAGTATGGCTATCGTTCTGTCTTCAAAGACTCCTTTAAAGGCTATTACAACTCCAAGTCTACTAATAACTTCTTCGACAAAAGAATTGATGAATGCTAATAGTAGAACAAAAGGAATAACTTTGACCAACGCATCAATTCTAGGTTTTGAGTTGGTGTCTAATTGAAAATAGATCGCAACTGCAGTAACTATAGAAAAGATGACTGCCCACTCTACACCTGCTCGACTCCATTTTTCTTGAGCTTTTGGTCGAATTCCAACATATGGCTCAGGCAGAATTTCTTGCTCAGAATTTCCTTTCCGAAAATATTGCATAAATACAGCTTTTCGTGATGCCCAATAAACATACAGCATTATAATTGCTAGTATTAATGTTATGCATTGATATAGAATATGTTTGTTAATTAATTTGGGGTAGTTGTCTAAAATTGAAATATCTTTAATGGAATAATAAATAGTAGGCAAAGCAATAGTAGCAGACACAACTTGGATAAATAACCAGTAATTCTTTATGTATTTCATTGTTTACTTTTAATTAAAAATCTAATAATCAGAATATTTATAGCTTATTTAGCTCCATTAAAACTTTCACCATAAAAAGAACAGACGCCTTTGAGGCTTCTATTTGATTTAGAGTTCCTGCTAAGTAGACATCCAACTCGGGAGAATAATACATAAAGGTGCCATTTAACCCTGAATGACCAATTACATTCCATCTTGGAAGGGTAAAAAACAGCTCTCTAAAGCTAATTTTCCTTAATCCATAACCGTATACCATACCTTTTTCTTCAGGCACCCAATCCTGCATAGATTTAAGCGTTTCCTTGGAAACGAGTTTCCCCTCTCTTAAAGCTTGCTGAAAGGTGATTAAGTCTTTACCTGTTGAAACAATAGCTCCACCCGCCCAATCAGAACTTAAGCTTTTAAAGGAGCTAATTTCTCTTTCGCCTGAGTATATTTCTGCCATAGCTAAAGTAGGTTCAGCAGGTGTTGACTTTAAGTTTAGATAGGTGTGATTTAATTCTAGCGGATTAAGAATGTAATCAGTAATAAACTCATGAAAACTTTTTCCGCTGACATGTTCTATAATCATCCCAAGAAGAACGTACTCAGTGTCGGTATAATAGTATCCACCTCCGGGTGGAAAAAGCGGCTTAAAGTGTGTCTTGTAATAGCCAATTAACTCTTTGGGCGTCCAAAGTCTATCTATTTCAATAGTAATTGATTCAAGCATAGTGGTTGAATTATTTAGAGGTTTTCCAAAGTAATCAGCTAGTCCCGATGTATGTGAAAGCAGGTGAGATATATTAATACTGTCGCTATAATCAACTCCATCAAGAACGTGTAGTCCATTCATTATTTTGTGAGGAAGGTAATTGACAATCTTATCATCAAACTGCATTTTTCCTCGGTCTACCAAAATACCGATAGCAGATGCTGTAAACGTTTTACCAACACTAGCAGTGTAAAAGGGATGTTGAATCGTTACTTCTCCTCCATCTTTAAACTCACCAGCAGCAGTATGCCATTCAAAATTCTCTGTAGGAGAATAAATGGAAAGGAAAATATTTTTGAGTCGATCATTTTTTTGCTCTTTTTCTACTAGTCGATCGATTCTATTAATAACTTTATTGTGACTGTTTTGCGAAATCAGATTAGTACTTAATATTAAACAAGACATTAGGAAGCTAAACTTTTTCATATTCTGATATTTATTTTAATGCAAATCTGATTTACTTCAAGTGATATTTCATCCGGAATTTCATATCGAATGGAAAACTGGACTAAGTTTTCAAAACATAGATTTTTTTTTGGGTCAGCTAAATAAACGTCCGGAAATCCTTCTTTAAGTCCCATTTTATAATTCAAATCGTTTGACCTTTTAAGACTCTGCAATTTTGTGTCATTATTTAATCAAAACTTTTATTATGATGACACGAATGAAAAAGACAACTTATTTGTTTACACTAGTAGCAATGATCGTTTTAACTTCCTGCAATAAGGGGGAAAATGATACACCTCCTATTCCATATACATCTCCAGAGGCTTACCTAAATGAAATGGGGTTCAATGGGAGTGTATTGATAAGAAAAAACGGAGCAGATTTGCTTAGGAGAGGCTTTGGAATAGCTGATCATTTTGATAGTACGCCAAATCAAACGTCTCTTATTTATAGAATAGGATCAATTACAAAATCTTTTACTGCCGCTGCCGTGGTTCACCTAAAGAGAGATGGATTAATAAATAACTTTGATCAGAAACTCAGTGATTTTTCGGCAGACTTCCCTTTTGGAAACCAAATTACTATTAGACACTTAATGACACATCACTCAGGTATTCCTGATTACGTTGGACCTGTTGAAAAATACGCTAAAGAAAATAATTATTACTTTGATAAGGACGAAATATTTGAAATAATAGAAGAGTCCATCGCAGAAGATGGTCTAGGTTTTATGCCAGGAGAATACTTCTCTTATTCTAACTCTAACTATTTTATTTTAGGTGTCTTAATTGAAGAGCTTACAGGAAAAAGTTACGAAGAGTATTTACAACTAAAATTATTCACTCCACTTAATCTAGTAAACACAAGCAAAGGTCCAGATCAGATTCAAGGATCGGATCGTGCTAAGGGATATTACAATGGATTAGAAGTATCGAGCTATCAGATGCAAATTGCTTTTAGTGCAGGTGAGCTAGAGAGTACGATTGCAGATCTTGAAAATTGGGGTGATGTAATGATGTCTAATTACTTTACAAATGAGGAAAGACAAGTCTTATTTGCGCCACCTATTGGACAAAGTGGTGTTAATGTACCAGGTTCAGGTTGGTTTACACTCAATGTGAATAATCAAGTTGTCTATCATCATGGAGGAGATATTGATGGGTTTACAAGCTTGTTAGTTTTTCTCCCAAAATCGAATGGCTTGATTATACTTTTGAGTAATGAGCAGGAAAAAAGCTTTGAACGCAAACAGATTATGGATGCTATTATCCAAAATGAATTTTAATAAACCTTTTTTGAGGTTTTGACGAAATACCGTACAGACCTCGTTTAAAAGTAGATACGAATGAAAAATATTGTTATAGCAGGTGCCACAGGGTACTTAGGTCAGCACTTAGTAGATGAACTAAAAAACAAAAAATATAGTTTTAAGGCTATTGCTCGAAATAATAAAAAACTACTTGATAAAGAGTTAAAACAAGAACAAATAGTTCAAGCAGAAGTAACCAATAGTAATACCTTGAAAGGAAAGCTAGATGGTGCTGATGTGGTTATCTCAACTGTTGGGATAACCAGACAAAAAGATGGGCTCACTTTTATGGATGTAGATTTTCAGGCGAACTTAAATTTACTAAATGAGGCCAAGAAAGCAGGTGTGAAAAAGTTTATCTATGTATCAGTTGTAAATGGTGAGAAGATGCGACACCTGAAGATAATGGAAGCTAAAGAAAAGTTTGTTGATGTATTAAAATCGTCAGGTATGGACTATATGATTATTAGACCTAATGGATTTTTTTCTGATTTAAAAGACTTTTTGGATATGGCTCAAAAAGGTAGGGTATATCTTTTTGGTGATGGGAATTATAAACTTAACCCGATACATGGAGCAGACTTAGCAAAAGGCATTATTGAGGCGATTGATTTAAACCAGAAAGAGTTGCTCATCGGAGGTCCAGACCTTTTAACACAAAATGAAATCGCTCAAATGGCGTTGCAATCGTGTGGAAAATCGGTTAAGATTTCACACATTCCCGATTGGATTAGAAGGTTAATTATTAATATACTTAGAAAGTTTACTTCATCAAAAACTTATGGCCCTATAGAGTTTTTTTTAAGTATGGGAGCTCAAGATAATATAACTCCGAGAACTGGAATTCATCGAATTCAAACGTTCTATAAGGAAGAAGTAGATAAAATTAAATAAATAGGAGTTGCTCCTACTTCTTCCACAACTGATAGGCCACGCCAATGCGCAATGAAGGAATGAAGCCATAATCTTCAAAAAACTCATTTACGAGTTCACCTTGCTGTTCAAAATCTAGGTTCTCTTGCAATTGGTTGCTATTGCTCCCGGTGACAAAGTTCTGTGCAAAGAAATCAATTTGCCCTGCTAGTGTTCGGTCATAAGTGGTGGTAGTTCTTGCCTGAATATTCGCTGAGATGCCTAGCTCTACATTCATGGAAAACTTGGACTCCTTAAAATGTATTTGCCTTCCTGCTTTTATTCCCAATTGAACCAAATTCGTTTCTATGCTTACTTCATCATTTAGGTTGACCAATGAACTTCCTATTGGACTGTTGAGTATGGTTAGGACTGAATCTAATAGGGCTTTTTCACCAGTAGCCAAGTCATTTTGAACCAAATCACTGTTGATAATATCATTATAACTCCCAGAGCCATTTAGCCGAATAAATTGTGCTTGAACACCAGCGTACCACTTATTTTTATGCACATTTATACCAAATGCAAACACATTTCCATCTTTTGTAAAATCCTGTATAAAATCTTTTCGAGACTCTAATCGAGAAGGAACACTGATCCAATCATATAGCTCATTATTGTAAGGAGATGTCACCAAACCAAAGGAAAGGTCCGCAGAAAAATGCTCATTGTGCTGATAATTGATACCAACGTAATGGTTTAACGGGAAATCTGTTCCTATTTGTAACTTAACTTCTTGAGCAAAGCCTGAAAAACAAAATAATGATATGGTGAAAAACAATACAATTCGATTCATAATAGCGGTGTTTGTGAATCAAATATAATATTCATTGAGCAATTAATATTCAATAAAGCCACATATGTTTTGCGTAAGCATTTTAGTTCGGCAATCTAACAGAACCAAAGCTATTAAAGCTCAGCATCAGGTATCACGGTAGGAATTTCTGTAAATGTAGGTAGTCCGCTAACAACACTGGTAGCACCTTTTTTATTTAGCTTAAACGTAATGTCGGCTTCCGTAGTAAAAAGAATTACTGTAAAAAAAGAGGTTTTGAGGTAAGGTGCTAACTCTTTAAACGCGCTTTGAAGGGTCATTTCCTCCTCTAGGTCTGCTTTATCCCTCGAACGATATTGTTTCTTAAGCAATACGGAGAAATCGTCTTTTGCATACAATGGACGTAAAAATATATTTTTCAAATCAGGCTTACCGATGCTTTTTGCCATGGTTAATTTGGCAAATTTTCTTTCTTCAATACTCTTCTCTACTTGCTCCCAAAAAAGAACAAAATCCTCTTGATATCCCATATTCGTATTTATTTTTCTAACTTATTGTAATGCATTATTGCTCTACACCTTCTTGCAAAATACCCTTCACCAATTCGGCTGTTAATGGTTGATTTTTGGCCTTTTCGCGAACTTCATCAAAAGTAAATCTAAAGGTACAACCTTCTTTGTAGTGACTGCAACCGTAGGCTGTTTTGCCTTTAATCACTGTTCCTTTTTTACAGGCAGGACAAGCAATAGAAGCGGATTTTTTCTTGGCTTTAGCTGCTGCATTTTGTTCTTCAAACACCAGTTCGAAGGCATCATTAAATCGTACCAGTCCTTGCACAGTTCCACTTGCTGTTTTAAATCCCTTCATATTAACCGTACAGCCTTTACTTAACAGACGTAAATACTGCTTCTCTGAAATCTTTTTCCCTTGAAAAGAGAACGGCAATACCATCTTACAACCACTTTTATAGTTACTACAACCATAACCTGTCGACCCTTTCAGGAAGGCGCCTTCTTTGCATTTTGGGCAGGTTGAACCAG
>CBFHLF010000016.1:14283-18760 GCA_965656555.1 uncultured Acidiluteibacter sp.
TTTGGTCTTTTTGACAGAAGCTGAGGCGGGCTTTTCCTGAGGCGTTTCAGAAATCTTCAGAAAAGAAGATTCTCGCCGCACCTCGCACACTAAATCATCTACCATCAACTTCATATTCTTAACGAAAGAGCCAGCCTTAAATTTTCCTTTTGCAATTTCACTCAATTGCTTCTCCCATTGACCGGTAAGCTCTGCAGAGGTCAGCAGTTTGTTTTGAATAACATTAATTAGTCCAATACCTGTCTCCGTTGGCAGAATTTGTTTCTTATTGCGATAAATGTATTTTCTTCTAAAAAGTGTTTCGATGATATTCGCTCGAGTAGATGGTCGACCAATGCCATTCTCCTTCATCAATTCCCGCATCTCATCATCATCGACCTGCTTTCCCGCAGTTTCCATTCCTCTTAGCAGCGTAGCTTCAGTAAATTGCTTGGGAGGGTTGGTTTCTTTTTCTGAAAAGCTCGGTTCATGCGGACCGGTTTCGCCTTTTTTAAAAGTCGGTAATTCGTTTTTGTCTTTTTTCTCCTTATCGTCCGGTTTTTCAAAAACGACCTTCCACCCTTTTTCTATAATTTCTTTTCCAGTAGTTTTAAAGGATACCGTTTCTACTTTGCCAAGTACAGTTGTATTAGAAACAGCACAATCATCATAAAAAACAGCAATAAATCGCCGTGTGATTATGTCATACACTTTTTGCTGATCTTCAGAAAGGCTCGATTGCACTCCTGTAGGAATCAGTGCATGGTGATCGGTTACTTTCTTATCGTTAAACACCTTGGTTGACTTTCTAATTTTCTTGCCTAAGATCGGTTGAATTAAGGCGGTGTAATTGGTCAAGTTTTTTAATATTCCCTCTACTTTGGGGTAAATGTCGGTAGGCAAAAAGGTCGTATCTACCCTTGGGTAAGTGATTACTTTCTGCTCATACAGTTTTTGAGCAATTTTAAGGGTGTCATCTGCGGATAACCCAAACTTATTGTTACAATACACCTGTAGGCCAGTCAAATCAAATAACTTAGGAGCATACTCCTTCCCTTTCTTTTTGGTTACAGAAGTGACTTCAAACTCATTTTGCTTTACCACGTTGGCAAATGCTTCCCCTTCTTCTTTCTTTAAAAACTTTCCCTCCTCGCAGTTGAATACGGTTTCTCGGTAGACAGTTTGTAGCTCCCAATAAGGCTTTGGTTGAAAGTTGTTGATTTCATGGTAGCGATGCACAATCATGGCCAGTGTGGGTGTTTGTACCCGACCAATCGATAACACTTGTTTGTAGCCACCTCTTTTAACTGTGTACAAGCGGGTAGCATTCATCCCTAGTAACCAATCGCCTATTGCCCTTGAAAAGCCCGCGTAGTATAAGTTGTCGTATTTTTCAGCAGGTTGTAATTTTTCAAACCCTTCTTTAATGGCTTCTGTAGTTAAGGAAGATATCCATAATCGCTTGACGGTACCTTTGTATTCCGCTTGCTCAATCACCCACCGTTGGATCAGCTCCCCTTCTTGGCCTGCATCACCGCAATTAATCACTTCTGTGGCACCTTCAAATAGCTTTTTCACTATCTCAAACTGTTTTTGAATACCAGGATTATCAACGACTTTGGTTTTAAATTTCTCAGGCAACATCGGAAGGTAATTCAAATTCCAACTTTTCCAATGAGGCTTATAGTCGTTGGGCTCGAAAAGGGTGCACAAGTGACCAAAGGTATACGTGACGCAGTATCCATTGCCTTCAAAATAGCCATCATGACGATTATTGGCTCCTAATACGGAGGCAATTTCTTTGGCAACACTTGGCTTTTCGGCAATGCAAACTTTCATCACGAACAAAAATAGAAAATTTCAATAGGTTGTACGCTGCTCTATCGAGAAGTTATAGCATCTTTTTTTGATCGATTAAGTAAAATAAAATAATCGTTTGATAGATAAATTTTATCACGTTAAACGAAGTCGAAACGAGTCAAAAGGATCATACCTACTTCTTCTCAAACACCAAGCAATGCTGCCAAGGTAAATTCTCAATGTTTTTAATCAATTCAAAACCATTTGCCTCTAGCTCTTTTTTAGCTTGAGCTTCCGACATTTTATGTATGGTTTTAATGGGCACCTTTGGGTCCTCCATGCGGTACTCAATCAGGTAAACCTTCCCATTATCTCTTAATGCTGTGTGAATCGACTGCAACATTTCTTTCGGATGACTAAACTCATGATACACATCAACCATCAAGACTTTATCAATGCTATTGACCGGCAAATTGGTCGTCTGCTCATCACCTTTCACTAGCTTAATGTTTTGAATATTTTTCTGCTGCTGCTTCAATTTGATGGCTTGCAACATTTCCGATTGAATATCTACTGCGTAGATCATTCCATCATCTGCTAAAGCAGCCATTTTAAATACATGGTAGCCCGAGCCTGCACCAATATCAGCAATAGCATCATTGGACTGAATATTCATGTTTTCAATTAATAAAGAGGTCTGCTCCTCTTTTTCGCGTTCGCTTCTCTCCAACCATCCAATGCCTTGAAAGCCCATTACGTGAGCAATTTCTCTACCTAAGTACCACTTTCCAATTCCATTCGGATCGCTGTCTTCATAAGAATAATGAGGTTGGTTGGTGCTTTCTTGAAGAGTTGACTCCTGTGCACTGCAACTGCTTATGATAAATGTAAAAATAAACGGGATAATTAGTCTCATAGTTATTAGGGAGTCTTGTTGTTTTACAACACCGATTTTCAAAGGATGTTTTCTTAAGGAGATTATCACTAATTTTGTGTTATGAAAGGTATTTATAAATTGTTATTCGCTGTATTGCATTTTATTACGCCAACCTATTGCAAGAAAGACTTGAATACGCTTGGAAAAGTCGACCAATGGATTATAGGGGCAAAATATTGGTTAACCTTAAAAGTTTTGGATTAGTCAAACCACTGTTTTTACTAGCAGATTCACCTATTGCATTTACGAATAACATGTACTTTACGTAACTATTGGCATATATTTAAATGCTAAATCCACCAAATAACCCCGATACTTATTATACTTTTGTTGAATTAAAATCAATGCCACAATAACCGCTAAAATCATGAAAGAAAAGCACGAAGAAGTTCAAACCTATTATGGAAATGAGTTATCTACAAGTAAGGATTTAAAAACCAATGCTTGCTGCACTACTGAGGTGCTTCCTGATTACATTAGAGCAGCTTTAAGCACTATTCATGATGAAGTTTTAAGCAAGTATTACGGTTGCGGAATTGTTGTTCCTGATGAGTTAAAAGGCTTACGGGTACTCGACCTTGGTTCAGGTAGCGGTAGAGATTGTTATATCCTATCTCAGTTGGTTGGCCAAGAAGGCGAAGTTATTGGAGTTGATATGACTCGCGAACAGGTAGATGTAGCTGATAGACACATTGACTATCATACCGATAAATTCGGCTACAAGCACTCCAATGTTAAGTTCCTAGAAGGAAATATTGAAGCATTGGATGAATTAGATCTGGAGCCAAATAGTTTTGATTTAATCATTTCCAATTGTGTCATTAACTTGACTGTCAATAAAGAAAAAGTACTAAGGGATGTATACCGTTTACTCAAGCCAGGCGGGGAAATGTATTTTAGTGATGTATATAGCACAAGACGAATCAGTAAGGAACTCCAAGCCGACCCCGTACTTTGGGGCGAGTGCTTAAGTGGTGCCTTATATTGGAAAGACTTTTTACGATTGGCTAACAAAGCTGGATTTATCGATCCTAGAAGTGTAAAAAATAATCCCATCACCATTGAAAATAAAACCATAGAAGAAAAGTGTGGCGACATCCAGTTTTACTCAGTGACTTACCGTTTATGGAAAATTGAAGGATTGGAAGATGCTTGTGAGGATTATGGACAAGCTGTTGCTTATAAAGGAACCATAGAGAATAATGCAAGTAGTTTTGACCTAGATGATCATCATAACTTCCCAAAGAATAAGATTATGCCTGTTTGCGGAAATACCTACTTAATGCTGCAAGGTACCCGCTACAAAGATCATTTTGAGTTTTATGGTAATTGGGATACCCATTATGGAATTTATGAAGGTTGTGGGGAATCCATGCCGTTTAGCATCAACGAAAATAATGAGAGTCTGGGAGGATGTTGTTAACGTTACCTGATAAAGGTATGATTAACTAATAATCTCCAAACATAACCCCTTCTTTGCTGTTTGATTTAAACTATGTTCGGACAAACGGTAATTACCTTTTTTGTGGCCTTCTGCTTTTTTGGCTACGGCCTATCTTGCCTTTTTTCAACCAAAATGATAGATGAATTTAAGCGCTTTGGGCTCACCAATGCCCAACGACAGCTCACTGGAGTTTTGCAAGTATTAGGCAGCATAGGATTAGTGGTTGGCTATTACTTTTCGCTTTATCTGGTCATCTTTTCCGCTGCAGGATTGAGTCTACTGATGCTATTAGGCTTCATTACACGTATAAAAATAAA
>CBFHLF010000016.1:18777-22233 GCA_965656555.1 uncultured Acidiluteibacter sp.
GGATATTACTTAGCCCTTTAATTAAGCAGTGCAATTGCCAAACACATCGATAAAAATAGCACAGCCGGAAAGGATTTGTGAATAGGATCACTAATCTTAATGTGCATAATTACTGAACCACTAAGAAAGAAAGCTAATCCGTAGGCTGCATAATCAGCGTAAACGGTAAAGTAAATTGAAGTCAACAATAGCACAGCAAAGCCAACTTTAAAAAATCCAACTACATAAAATAGAAATTCTGGTAAACCATAAGCTGAAAATTCTTCTTTTAGCGTTTTCGCTTCCCCTCCTCTCCATTTCGATGGTTTATTGGGTTGAATAAGCCACACGTTTAGCAAACTGATTCCAACAATTAGTTGCAGTAAGATAATTAAATATTTCATAGTCGTATAGATTAAGTGTTTAATAATCTAAACAATAAACAGTCAAATTGTTCAATTAAAAAAAGCCCTACCCAGTGAGGCAACTAGGTAAGGCTTTCCAAAACTCAGTATATTTTGGGATTACAGCATGCTAATTCCATCCGCCACCTAACGCATGGTAGATTCCCACAAGTGCAACTAACTGCTTCTTTTTAGTTTCAATTAACTCCTCACGTGCTTCTAATGCATCACGTTGCGTAAGCAAAACCTCCATGTAGTCTGCTCGTGCAGAGCGAAATAAATTGACTGAAATAGCTATCGACTCAGAAAGTGCCTCTACTTGCTTTGACTTTAAATCATAGCTCTTATCTAAATTTTCAACCAGTGACATTTGGTTAGCTACCTCAAAATAAGCATTTAATACAGTTTGTTCATAGTGGTAAACAGCTTGTAATTGTGCTGAGTTAGCGTTAAAATACATTGCTTTTAATGCATTTCTATTGATTAAAGGAGCGGTTAGCTCCCCTGCTAATGAATACAACAAAGAAGTGGGAGACTGAATCAGAAATTCAGGATTAAACGCTTGAAATCCTAACCCCGCTGATAGTCCTAATGATGGATAGAATCTTGCTTTAGCTACCTTTACATCCAATTTCGCGGCGATTAGCTCCTGCTCAGCCTGTTTAATATCTGGTCTATTTTCTAGTAATTGAGAAGGAATGCCAGACAAAACCGTTTTTGGAACCATATTAATAAATTGGCTTGCATCTCGCTCGATGGGTTGATTATACCTTCCTAACAAGAAGTTGATGCGATTTTCTACCTCGACAATCTCTTGCTTGATAGAATATTGAGCGCTTTTAGAGTCAAATAATTCTGCTTCAAATCGTTTTACAGCTAACTCATTTACTCGAGTGGCTTCTTTTTGCTGCTTTACAGCCTTCAATGCATTTGTTACAACAGCAATATTGTTTTGGATATTGACTAATTGATTGTCTAAGGCCAATAATTCGTAATACGAATTTGCCACTTCGGCTATCAGGTTAGTAACCATAAAGTTCTTTCCTTCTACTGAGGCTAAATACCTAGATACCGCTGCTTTTTTACTATTTCTAAGCTTTTTCCATACATCTATCTCCCAGTTAGCATAGGCTCCTATCATATAGTCAGGTAACGGCTCAGGAAACTCTTCACCAGGTTTGATATCTGTCGTTGCTTCTAAAGCACCACTCCTAGTGTACCTTGCAGCTTTTTCTAGTCCTGCACCCGCTCCTATTCCAATAGAAGGTAAATATTCTCCTTTGGTAGCTCTTACTTCATTTTGAGCAATTTGTATTTCAAGAAGCGTTATATTCAGTTCTTGATTATTTTTCAAAGCTGTATCTATCAAAGCTTGAAGATAGGAGTCCTTGAAATATTCTTTCCAAGGTACTTTGCCAGTATTTGTGCTATCTACCTGCCGATCATTAAACTGTTGAGGCAGTTCAGGGTGACTTCCATTTTGTACCATTTCAGGTAGTTTACAAGCGTTTATCACTATTGTGAACAATACGACACCTGCAAATTTTATTAGTTGCTTATTTTTCAACATACTACTATTCTTTATCGTTATCATTCGAGTCCTTTTCTTTGCGCTTCAAAAGTTTGAGCAGTTTATTAATGATTCTCTTATCTTTTCTTGATTCATCATTGTTTGTATTGTGTGCTAGTGCCTCAGAAAGTGGGCTCTCATCTTGGTTTTTTATTAATTGTCCTTTTTCTGCTAGTGTACCAAATATAAAATATAAGCCAGGTACCACTATTACACCGAAGACAGTACCAAAGAGCATACCTCCCAGAGCAGAACCACCTATTGTTCTGTTTCCAATAGCTCCTGCTCCGGTAGCAATTACTAAAGGAATTAATCCTGCAATAAAGGCAAATGAGGTCATCAAAATTGGTCGAAAACGCACCCTTGCGCCTTCAATAGCTGCATTAAATATAGACATGCCTTGTTGATGCTTTTGAACAGCAAATTCAACAATTAAAACGGCGTTTTTGCCTAATAAGCCTACTAACATGATTAACCCAACTTGTGCATAAATATCATTAGCTAACCCCATCATTTTGAGTAAAAAGAAGGAACCAAATATTCCTACAGGAAGAGAAAATATTACCGCTAAAGGCAATATAAAGCTTTCATATTGTGCAGCTAAGACTAGGTATACAAAAATTAAAACAATGATAAAAATATAGAGTGCTTCATTTCCTCTTCTTGATTCATCGTAGGAAAGCCCTTCCCAAGCAATGTCATATCCATTTGGAAGTAACTCATCTGCTACTTCTCGTATAGCTTGTATCGCGTCTGCAGAAGTATATCCTTCAGCAGGTAAACCACGAATGGATGCGGAGTTATACATATTATAACGAGTGATTTCATTAGGACCTTGCATTTTTTTCATCTTCATAAAAGCAGAATACGGTACCATTTCACCATGATCGTTTTTTACAAACATGTCCATAACATCTGAAGGTAGTTTTCTAAACTCAGGTGCAGACTGTACGTAAACCTTAAAGAATCGTCCAAACTTGATAAAACCTTGCTCATAGGTACTACCAATCATAATATTTAGGTTTTCCATAGCATCGCCAATTGAGACACCCTTTTGCATAGCTGCTTTATTGTCAATTTCTAACTCATATTGAGGGTAGTTAGCAGCAAAAAAGGTAAATACCCCTGTCAGTTCTTTACGCGCCTCTAGGCCGGCAATAAATTCTTTATTGATTTTATCAAACTCATGATAGTCTGTTGAGCTATTTTTGTCTAGCATTCGTAAAGAGAATCCACCGGAAGAACCAAATCCCGGTACTGCAGGAGGTTCAAAGTATTCAATAACTGCACCCAAATTGCGCGTTTCCTCCTCTAGAAATTCCATTACCTCATGAACTGTTTCCGTTCTTTCATTCCAAGGTTTAAGGTTGATAAGGCATGTACCTGCATTGGATCCTCTACCTTCTGTCATAATCTCGTATCCTGCTAAAGATGAAACAGACTCTACTGCCTCCACTTCTTCACAAATTTTCTGTAATTCCTGTGAAATCTTATTGGTATATT
>CBFHLF010000017.1:0-21951 GCA_965656555.1 uncultured Acidiluteibacter sp.
ACCACCTGCTGATTCTTTACTACAGCAATAGTCATTCCCGCAATATCGTAGGTATTGAAAGCAGATCTTACATAGGTATCAAACTCTGCATACTTTCCTTTTACTGAACGTTGGGGATTAACATCTATAGGGTATTTATCTTCTTTTGTCTCTGAATACTCTTGAGCAAATAATGGAGAACCAACTGCTAATATGAGAGCACTAATAATTACTTTTTTCATTGTATCTAATATTAATATGAACCACTTCTTTTTCTAACAAACCACTCCAAACTAAGCAGTCCTAGTAGCAAAAAGAAAATCCATTTATTGTTAATCAAATCTGTTAATTTTGTTTGAGAGTAGGAAACCGCTTTAATATCTCCTCGGTTATTAATGGCTTCGATTAATTGGTCAACATCACTTAAAGGAAAAAACGCTCCTCCATGTTGCTTACTCAATTTTGATAGAAGCTGATGGTTGGCACTGAGGCCTAAAGACTCTACTTCAATAGGCAACACCGTTAGAACTCCTTTTTCTTGCAATTCTTTTCCACCAGTTACAGCAGTAGCAATATAGGTATACTCGTCAGCAGGCAAGTTGCCGGCATTTAAATAAAAAGCAGAAGATGTCTTACTAAAGGTATAGGGATATTCTTTCCCGTTACTATTTTTAAGAATAACCCTTACTTCTCCAGAATTTACCAATTCATATGTTTCATTATACACTTGAGCATCAAAAACTACTTCTTGATTTTCTAGTAACTCATTATCGGTAGACAGGCGAAACAAACTTTTATCTGACTTCACTGACAAATATTGAACAGACTTGCTGATTAAATCATCAAAATGAGCGGTTGTTTGGTTCTTTTGGTAATCTGAAAGTGGCCACCTCCAAAGTCCTTCACCAAAGACAAACCCATTTTTCGGTCCTCCATCTTGAAGAAAGAACCAAAGTGGAGTTTCCGTTTCAACACCTCCTATTTTCTGAAACAACACCGGATAGGATGAAACGGTTGTTATCAGTTTCCCGAAAGGGCTCGTTAATGGTGGAAATTGTTCTATTTGTTGACCAACCTCCTCACTTAATGTAAACAGAGGAAAAGTTGTACTTACCTCCGCAGTCACCTCTGAATACTCCGAACCTATGGTGCTTGCGGTTAAACCGGTAGAAATCGAATTCAATAAGCTTATGTTAGTTTGCTGACCAACGACAAATAAAGAAGATACATTCTCAATGTCCTCCATTTTTAACAAATCCGCTGCTTTTGCCGGCAGGTTATGATAAATTATAAGATTGGCGTCTTTTACTTGCCCATCAAAATCGTCCATCAAAACAATCTCAACTTCATAATTTTCATTTTTTTCGATTGACCTCTTAATTGCAGCAACATCAGGATGCGGAGCTTTTGCTACCATTTTTATTTTTTCTCTTCCATCCAAAACATCTACATACGCAGTAGCAGTATTATTCAAACCAGTATGTTCTCCACTAGCTATTTCCAATTGGACTGTAAACTTCTGTAGCCCTGTTTCCTCAGCAAGAATTACAGCCTGAAATTCTTCAAAATAATCGTTAGAGTCGTAATTCACCTCAGCAGAAAATACATTTTTCCCTTTATGAAAAATAGAGAGATTGGCAGATTTTCCTGCTAATTGTTGTGCATTAAGTTGTATAGATATTGGAAATTGATTCCCGAAGTAGGCAATCTTATTTGCTACCACCTTCAATATTTGAGCATCTTGTAAAACGCTAGTATCCCCTAGACCAATTGTGTATAACGGAAAATTGGCAGCAAAATTAGTGTATAATGGATTGCTTCCTTTATTGTAAATTCCATCGGAAGCTAGCACAAGGGCACCAACATTTCTATTAGTATACCTATTTTGCACTGCTGATAAAACCGCTGATAAGTCAGTTTGTGGTTTGTTTAGTAAAAGTGAATCCTTTTCAGAAAACTCAGCTCCAAATGTGTAAAATGCCAATTCGAAATCACTGCCCAACTCACCTTTCAATCGTTCTATTTTCTGTCTATAGTTTTGCTTCAAAGCAACTGAATCTTTTCCTAGGGCGATACTTTCTGAGTTATCAAGAGCGATAACAATGATAGGAGGTTCTACTACTCTATCGATATATTTAATAAAAGGAGATAGGAGTAAAAAAGCTAAAAAAGAGACCACTAAAAACCGAAGTGCCGCTAAAAGGCGAACCATGTTTGCAGATACATCCTTTAGTTTATTCTTTTTTCGGTAAAGTACAAATGCATAAATACCCCCTAAGGCCAAACAAAAAAGAATGAACCAAAGCGGGTATTTTGTTATGATTGAAAAATTCACGTAGTGTGGGTCCTATTTAAATTAGGTTAACATTGCTCCACAAACATTGATTGTTTGCCCTGAAACATAAGCAGACATGTCTGAAGCTAAGAATAAGCAAACATTGGCAACATCTTCCGTCTCTCCTGCTCTGCCTAATGGTATTCCTTTCAACCATCCCTGCATCACATCATCACCTAATTCTGCAGTCATTTCGGTAGCAATAAACCCTGGGGCAATAGCATTACAACGAATATTTCTAGAACCTAATTCTTTTGCAATTGATTTCGTAAATCCTATAATTCCTGCCTTCGATGCTGCATAATTGGATTGTCCTGCGTTTCCATTAACACCAACTACAGAACTCATATTGATAATTGAACCTGAACGTTGTTTCAACATAGTTCGTTGAACGTGCTTAGTGATATTGAAAACTGACTTCAAATTCACATCAATTACTTGCTGAAAATTTTCTTCAGACATTCTCATCAACAAACCATCGCGAGTGATTCCTGCATTGTTAACAACAACATCTATTGTTCCAAATTCAGTAACGATGTCAGCAATTAATTTTTCTGCTTGTGCATAATCTGCTGCATCAGACTGGTATCCTTTCGCCTTTATACCATGCGCAGCCAATTCTTTTTCTACTTCACTTGCTCTATCTGGCGAAGAAACATATGTGAAAGCCACTTGAGCTCCTTGCTCAGCAAACTTCAATGCTACTCCTTTACCTATTCCTCTTGTTGCTCCGGTAATTAGGGCAACTTTTCCTTCTAATAATTTCATGTATGTTGTATTAATCAAATTCGAACTATCAAATATAAGTAAAGACTGTTGTAAATCGGTCAGAAAGTAAAAGATAAAATAGGTTCATAAAAATCGTCTAGTTCGGATTATAATTTCATAAAAAAGCCCCTTATCTTAAAAAGATAAAGGGCTTTTTCGTTTATATAGTTTCTGAATTAGGCGTTCACACCCATTAGTCCAGCCATTTTTGCACCAATTTCAGCAGGAGATTCTGCTACCGTAATTCCGCAAGCAGCCATAATCTTCATTTTAGCTTCAGCTGTGTCATCTGCACCGCCAACGATAGCACCTGCATGCCCCATTGTTCTACCTGCAGGAGCAGTTTGACCTGCGATAAAACCTACTACAGGTTTAGTTCCATGCTCTTTGATCCAGTTAGCAGCATCTGCTTCCATATTTCCACCAATCTCACCAATCATAATGATACCTTCCGTTTCTGGATCATTCATTAATAATTCAACTGCTTCCTTTGTAGTAGTTCCAATAATTGGATCTCCACCAATACCAATAGCAGTAGTAATTCCCATTCCTGCTTTCACTACCTGGTCAGCTGCTTCGTAAGTTAAGGTACCTGATTTAGAAACGATACCAATATTTCCTTTCTTAAATACAAATCCAGGCATGATACCGACTTTCGCTTCTCCTGGAGTAATAACTCCCGGACAGTTAGGACCTACAAGACGACAATCTTTATCAGCGATGTAATTTTTCACTGCAATCATATCTTTGGTAGGGATACCTTCTGTAATACAAATAATCACTTTGATTCCTGCTTCCGCAGCTTCCATAATTGCATCAGCTGCAAATGCAGGTGGAACAAAAATAATAGACACATCAGCAGCAGTTTCTTTTACTGCATCAGCTACCGTATTAAAAACAGGCTTGTCTAAGTGCGATTGCCCGCCTTTGTTTGGCGTTACACCACCAACAACGTTTGTACCGTACTCAATCATTTGCCCTGCATGGAAAGTACCTTCACTACCGGTAAATCCCTGAACGATTACCTTTGAATTTTTATTTACTAGAACACTCATTATTTGCGTTTTATATTTTTGCTTTAATGGATTTGATTATCGATGCCAAATTTATGCTTTTATGGGTTCAAGTGCAAAGCATATGTACATAAATAAAATAGATTTTTCTAGTTATCACGTTCTTCATATAAACAGGTAAAATTGCGTTGGTTAATAAATGCTTTCTTATTTTTGAGCCATGACAAAATGGATATCAATCTTATTATTTGTAGGAATACAGTTCAATGCAAATGCTCATAAATTCTATGTGAGTATTAGTCAAATCAATTATAACCAAAATACTAAATCTGTAGAGATTGCACTTAAATTATTTACAGACGACCTAGAAAACTGTGTGGAAAGCAAATTAGGTAAAGTCATAAATATCAATAAAGAGGGCGACTATGATCAAGAAATAGCGCGTTATCTCAACCAACTATTCTCCATTGATATTAATGGCAACCAGCAATCCATCGACTATCTTGGTAAAGAAATTGAATACGATGTTACATGGTGCTATCTTGAAGTGAAAAACGTTGTATCCATTACTGACATTACTATCCGAAATGAGATATTTACTCATTCCCTTCCAGATCAAAAAAACCTCATTCAATTATCAGTCGGAGAATTTGAAGAAAGTACTATTTTAAGGAAAAACAACACATCAATCTCTTATCAAATTCAATGAATTTTTCTACCTATTTTGTCCTAGGACTCGAGCATATAACCGACTTTAATGGTTATGACCACATGTTATTTATCGCTGCCTTGATGGCTTCCTTTTACTGGAGTGATGTAAAGTCAATTTTATTGCAAGTAACGGCATTTACAATTGGCCACTCAATCACCTTAGCTCTTGTCACGCTTGGCTTCATTCCATTAAATGCAAGTCTCGTTGAGTTTTTGATACCTGTTACTATTTTCATAACCGCTATTTACCAACTTATTAGTCATAGAAATAATCAGCAAGTTCAACGAGCAGGGTTTTGGATCGCAGGTTTATTTGGACTAATCCATGGGATGGGTTTCTCTAACTTCTTTCAGTCTTTATTAGGCAAAGACACCTCTCTACTTAAGCCATTGTTTGCTTTTAATGTAGGTGTCGAGGTAGGTCAAATTATTTTCGTTCTAGCATTGTTTGTTTTACAATACGTACTTTTAACGTTTTTCAAATTCAAGTTTAATTGGTGGAAAACAGGCTTAAGTTTAATTGCAGCCTTTGTTTCACTTTATATGATTACTACACACTTTATTTAAATTACATATGCGTTTTCAAAAATTACTCTTTTTAGCAGCCATATTTTCTATCTCTTCGGCTGCATATGCTCAAAGCAATAACACCAACAAAAGCTATTTCAAGCAGCTCTACAACGAACTGCCAACTCCAAATTCATTTCGAACAGCTTCAGGCTACCCAGGACATGAATACTATCAGCAAAAAGCTGACTACGTGATGAACATCACTTTAGATGATAAAAATCAACGTATTTATGGAGATGAAACGGTTACCTATACCAACAACTCACCGGATATTCTACCCTATCTCTGGGTGCAACTGGACCAAAACATGCGTGCAAAAGACTCAGACACCAGAAAAATTCAATCGATGAATATAGGTGACAGCTTGAGCTTTGAAGCATTAGATAAGTATATCAATCCATTTGATGGAGGTTTTAAACTTGAAAAAGTAACTGATAGTAGAGGAAAAGACCTAGACTATACCGTGAACAAAACCATGATGCGAATTGATTTAGATCAACCATTAAAGCCTGGAGCTACTACATCATTTAAAATCAAATGGTGGTACAACATCAATGATCGCATGAAAATTGGTGGTCGATCAGGTTATGAATATTTTGAAGAAGAAGACAACTACTTGTATACGATTGCTCAATTCTTTCCTAGAATGGCAGTTTACAATGATGCTGAAGGATGGCAGAACAAGCAATTCTTAGGTCGTGGCGAATTCACTCTACCATTCGGTGATTATGAAGTAAATATAACTGTGCCTGCCGATCATGTCGTAGCTTCCACAGGTGAGCTTCAAAACATGAATGATGTAATGACGTCTACTCAACGTAAACGCTATGCTAAAGCAAAAGAAAATACAGAAGCTCCTGTGCTTATAATTACGCAAGCAGAGGCGGAAGAAAACGAAAAAGAAAAAGAAAAAGGAACCAAAACTTGGAAATACAAGGCTGCAAACGTGCGCGACTTCGCCTTCGCATCATCTAGAAAGTTTATGTGGGATGCAATGGCTGTTAAGTTTGGTAACAGAACGGTAATGGCAATGTCCTACTATCCTAAAGAAGGTAATCCTGTTTGGGAGCAATACTCAACAAGAGCTGTAGCTCATACTCTAAGAAGTTATTCTGCACATACTTTTGATTATCCATATCCAGTTGCGATTTCTGTTAATTCAAAAAGAATAGGAATGGAGTATCCTATGATTTGTTTTAACTATGGTCGACCTGAAAAAGATGGCACTTACACTGACAGAACAAAGTATGGTGTAATTTCAGTGATTATTCATGAGGTAGGTCACAACTTTTTCCCGATGATTGTAAATTCTGACGAACGACAGTGGACTTGGATGGATGAAGGTTTGAATACTTTCTGCCAATACATGGCTGAGCAAGAATGGGACGTTAACTATCCATCAAGACGAGGCCCGGCTTACAAAATTGTGGATTATATGAAAGGTGATAAAAGCAACATTTCACCAATTATGACGAATTCAGAATCGATTTTTCAATTTGGAAATAATGCCTACGGAAAACCCGCTACCGCTTTAAATATTTTAAGAGAGACCATTATGGGTCGTGAACTATTCGACCATGCCTTTAAACAATATGCACAAACATGGATGTTTAAGCATCCAACACCCGCAGACTTTTTCCGTCTAATGGAAGATGCGTCAGCTGTTGACTTGGATTGGTTCTGGAGAGGATGGTTTTTCACCACAGACCATGTAGATATTTCCCTAGATAAAGTAGAATGGTTGCAAGTTGATACGAGAGAACCGAGCAAAGAAATGGCCATTCAGAAAGCGTGGGCTGAAGAAGATAAAAACGCATTTATCGGAACTATTAGAAACAAAGATTTAGCACCAAAAACTGTCGTAGTTACTGATGAAAAAGCAAATGATTTTTACAATAGCTATGATCCTTTTGAGCCGACAAAAATCGATGAGAAAGTCTATGAAAATTATCTAAGAGGTCTAGATGAGGAGCAAAAAGAAGTATTAGAGAAGCCGCTTAACTTGTACAATGTAACCTTCTCTTCTCCCGGTGGAATTCCAATGCCCATTATTGTCGGTTTTGAATTTGCTGATGGAACAAAGGATAAGCAACATATTCCTGCAGAAGTATGGAGAATGGGTGACAAGACAGTAAAGAAGCTATTTTACTTTGAAAAAGAAGTAGTTGCTATCAACTTAGACCCAAATTTAGAAACAGCAGATATTGACCGAAATAATAACTACTGGCCTCCGCGCATGGAGCCAAGCAGATTCAAACTCTACAAAGAAAAGGCTGGTAGAAAATCTTCTGAAAATGATATGCAACGTATTAGACGAGCAGAAGAGATGGAAGACTAAAATTGATTTTAGCACAAAAAAAGCCGCAATTTGCGGCTTTTTTTTGTGCTAAATAATTGAACAATGCTTAAAAGAAAACCTCTACTTTAAACCCTCCTTCAGAGGTAATTGTATATGTTCCGTCCAACTGCTCTACTAGTGTTTTAAACAATTCTGCTCCAAATGTTCCTTTATCAAACACCGCATCAATATCTTCTACCCCAGGTCCGTTATCCTCTACCTTAAGATACCTGCCTTCTTTTAAGTTGGCTAGTACAATTTCAATTCTACTATCATCACCACTAACAGCATACTTAAAACAATTAGTCAATAATTCATTCACTAATAGTCCGAGAGGAATTAGCGTCTCAATAGTCATTTCTTTAATTTCAATTTGTTTTATTACTTCTACATCTCCTCCTGAATATACACTCTGAACTCTATCGACCAAACGATTAGCATACTCACCTACCTGTATAGTTGAAAAATCATTTGAGCCATATAATTGCTCATGAACTAAGGCCATAGAATTTATGCGATCTTGCATTTCTTGATAATTTGCCCGTAACTGAAAGTTTGAGGTGGTATTTAGTTGTAAACGCATAAGGCTAGAAATAATCTGCAAGTTATTTTTTACTCTATGATGAATTTCTTTCAACAACAGTTCCTTTTCTTCTTTGCTAAGCAGCGTCTTCTTTAACTCTTCATTAGTGGAATCAATAATAGCATTACTTTTCTTTTCTGCTCGATACTTACTGTAAAGTAAGAAAAACATCCCTCCAGAAAATAGTAAGCAGATACTTAATAAATTTCTAATATTTTGCTCACTTTCAAGTTCTTGAGAGCGCTTCTCTTGACTTAAAGCTAATAAGTTATTCTGACGAACCTGATCCAAACTATCTTGGAGTAATTCCCTCTCTTTCTCATATTTAGACTCTAAATTCTCCAACACCTTCACCTCTACCTCATCATACATGGAATCCTTTAATGCGATGTAGCTGCTTTGATAATCTAGGGCTTTTTTATAATCCTTACGTTGATAGCTTACCTCAACTAATCGCTCATAAATTGCTTCCAAATAACGACTGACACCCATTTCAATCGATAAATTCATAGCTTTAGTGAGTTGAATTTCGGCATCTCCAAACGCTCCTTTTTCCGTGTAAGCCTCTCCCATATTAATTAAAGCCAGAATAGTTCCAATTTTATCTGAATTAACCTCGCAGATTTCTTTAGACTTCTTAAAACATGATATTGCTTCAGTATAATCAGCTCTATTTAAATAAACAATACCTAAATTTAAATATGCTTTACTAGAAATAATGGAAAAACTATAATTATCAGGAGAATTAATCACTTTATTAAAATAGTAGCTAGCACTATCTAATTCTCCAGCAGCATTATAACTTAAACCAATATTATTGTAAGCAACCAAAAGACTACTCAAATTACCCAAACTACTATCTATTTGAGCGCTGAGTTTGAAGTGCCATAGTGCTTTATCAAACTCCCCTATGCTTATGTACACATTCCCCATATTATTATAAGCCTTGGCTAATTGATCATGTATTTCATTATTAGGAAACAATGTGGGAACTTTAAGCAATGTCTCTAAACTCTGTTTTGTTTTATTCAAACTAAAATACACTGCAGACAAAAGATTATAAATCTGAGCAAGGTCAACTTTAGACTGCTCTCCAATCGAATTTACAGCCAAAAGCGCGTTTGATTCTGCTTGAGCTAAAAGCCCTTTGTGTAACTGAATTGCTGATAATGTATAGTAGTATCTACCTAGCAATATCGGCTGAGTCTTTGTATCAATTTGGGGGTAGACTGACTTGATTATAGCCAATGAAGAATCTAGCTCAGAAATTGTGAGCTTTGCACTCGCGTATTGGAGTGAAGTCGCTATATAGTCGATAGAATTTTCAGGACAAAGCACATATGCTCTACTCGCATACAAATGAAACAAACTGTCATTCTCAAATTTTTTGTCTTTAGCTAATTGATTCCAATAGTGGTAGTCTTTTACTTCTTTACTATTTCCAAAAACATAGGTCGTAATAGTTATAAAAAAATAAAGGCATAATTTTTTTTTGGTCATTCTTTAGAGTTTAAGGTCTTTGGCTTTCTTGTTCTTTTAAGTGATAATAGGTTCATTGGGTTAATCCCTAAACCTTTAATATTAGATGGGGTAAAACGCACAACTTGGTCATAAAATAATGGCACTATCGGAGCATTTTGAATAATTACTTCATTCATTTCATGATAATGAACAAAGCGTAAAGAATCTGTATTTATTGATAGGGCTTCTGTGTAGAGACTGTCAAATTTTGCATTTTCAAACCTTGTGTAGTTAGGACCATTAGGTGCTTTATTATTACTGTAGAATAAAGCTAAATAATTTTCAGCATCAGGGTAGTCAGCAATCCATGATTTTCTAAAAAAGACCAGCTCACCATTTGCAACCAACTCGTTGTGAGTGCCCGATGGATTAACCTCAATCAGCAATTCAATTCCAATTCCTTTTAATTCATGCTGAATAAACTCGCAGAGGTCTAAATATTGTGCTGTTGTATTTAAAGTAATAGGAGGTAAAGGGTTCGCTGTCGAATATCCTGCAGATGCTAAAAGTGCTAAGGCAGTATCCGTATCATATGAATATCCTACTAAATTACTATTAAATCCAGGAAGCCCTTGTGGGATAAACCCTTGTTCGGCAGGTGTACCTATGCCGTTTCGCAAATACAACATCATCTTTCGGCGATCAAACCCATAGTTTATTGCCTTGCGAACACGTTCATCCACTAAAGGAGATGTAGAATCGAGTATAGCCTTTGCGGAGAGGTTAAATCCTAAATACTCCGTATTTAAATATGGAGTAGTGATCATAGTAAAACGGTCAGAATACTTAGACCTAAGCTGCCCATCACTATTTAAAATCTCATCTTTGTAACTTCCATTTAGTCCTGAGAGATAATCCAAATCTCCCTTCAAAAACTTAAGAAATGCCACCTCTTCGTCTTTATTGAAGGTAACATTTATCGCATCTAAATAAGGTAGAGAATTTCCAAACTCATCTTTCTCAAAATAGTCATGATTTTTTAGTAATACTAACTTATTTGACTCATTCCAATACTTAAACATAAAGGGGCCTGTACCAATGGGATTAGACCGAAAGTCACTTCCAAATGCTGAAACTATTTCATGGGGAACTACTGAACAGTATTGCATAGTAAGGATACCGATAAAGGGAGGAAAAGGCTCTGTTAGTTGTATTATTAGTGTGGTATCATTTTGAGCGGTAACTGCTAATTGTTCCTCAGCATCACGAGCAACAAAATTTAGCACCCATGCGCCGGGTGATGCTAACTCTTCACTTGCTAAACGCTGAAAAGAGTAAACAAAATCATAAGCTAAAACTTTTCGTTCATCAGGATTATCAAATAAATCGTGGGAATGAAATTTTACATCAGAACGAAGGTGGAATGTATATGTTAGTCGATCATCAGAAACACTCCAAGATTTAGCGATACATGGCTTTACGTTTAATTGATTGTCCATCTGCACTAAACCATTATAGATTTGATTCACTGCTGATATATTTTCAATATTACGAGCAAAAGCAGGATCTAAAGATGAAATGCCATTTGACTCATTGTATCTAAATATAGAATAATGGTTTAAGGAAGAATCCTTGGTTGTGCATGAAAAAAGTGCACTAAGAGCTAAGCTAATAAATAGAATTCGTTTCACGCTGCGAAATTCACCAAATTAAATCTGAATTTAAGCTTAAAGTTTGAAAAATAAAAATCTACAATTTCTGATTACTTATGTTTTTTGAATGCAGTGACAAGATTATACATAACAGTATTTGCTTCAAAATTTAATTGTATTAATGCAAAAGATGATCATAATTATAAATTATGTGCATAATGCTAAAAGAACACCTCTACTTTAAAACCACCACTTGAGGTTAGTTTATAAGAAGCATCTAACTGATCAATCAGTGTTTTAAAAAGCTCTCCACCAAATGTTCCTTTATTAAAAACATTTTCTACATCATCAACTCCAGGTCCGTTATCACGAACTAATAAATACCTTCCACCCTCTTCTGTAGTGGAAACTTGAATATCAATCACACCAGAATCATCCAGAATGGCATACTTAAAGCAATTGGTAAGTAATTCATTTAATAATAAACCAAGAGGGATTAAAACCTCGATTGTTAATTCTTCAATTTCTATCCGCTTATTTACTCGAGCACCATTACAGGAGTAAACTTTTTGAATTCTATCAATGAGAATATTGGTGTAATCCACTACACGAATAACTGAAAAGTCAGTAGCACCATACAATTGCTCATGAACTAAAGCCATTGAATTAATACGCCCTTGCATTTCTTGATAGTTTGACTTTAATCTATATTCAGCAGTAATATTTGATTGAAGCCGCATTAAACTTGAAATAATCTGTAAATTATTTTTTACCCTGTGATGAATTTCTTTGAGCAATAGTTCTTTTTCCTCTTTACTGATCAATGTCTTTTTTAGTTCCTCATTGGTGGCATCAATAATCGCGTTATTCTTCTTTTGAGTTTTATATCGATTAAAAAACAGGATGATTATGCCTGCAGCAAAAACTAAACATGTTAATAATAGATTTCTAAGAATCAGTTCATTTTCTAGCTCTTGCTCTCTCTTCGCGGCGGCCACTGCGATATGATTATTTTTCCTAACAAGATTTAAGCTGTCTTTAAAAGATTTTCTTTCTGAATTATATTTTAATTCCATCATATCCAGAATCCTAGATTCAATATTATCATAGATAGAGTCCTGAAAATCTGAATATGCTTTGTGGTACTTTAATGCTTCCTTGTAATCTTTTCGTTCGACATTCAACTCGTAAAGCAAATTATGAACCTCTCTAAAATAACGATTGACTCCCAACTCCTTAATTAGCATTAATGCACGAATCAAGACCTCTTCACCCTCATCGAGCTGACCATCAGAAACAAGAGCCTCACCCAAAGAAAATAAGCAAATTATTTGCCCCATTTTATCTCCACTATTTTCATAGATAGAATAGGACTTTTGAAAGTAAGCTATTGACCTCTTATACTTTTCTTGATTTAAAAATATAATCCCAAGATTTAGATAAGCCTTACCACTAATGTGAGAGTTAGAAAAATTATGAGGATCTTTTAATACGCGGTTTAAATAATATGAAGCACTATCGTACTGCTTTAGCTTTATAAGTGAAACAGCTAAATTATTGTAACTTATAATTTGTTGTGCCCACTTTTCATTCTTCCTGTAAATATTAGAAGCTTTTCTATGATAAATCATTGCCTTATCAAAGTTTCCGATCTCTTGGTATATATTCCCAATATTATTTAAACTGTTCGCATATTCAATAACAATAGAAGAATCTATAGTATAGATTTCACTGACTTTAAATAAGTATTCCAAACTATTATCTTGATCCCACTTTCTAAAAAGGATTGCTGCGTAAGTATTGTAAGCCTTCGCTAGCTCAATACCAAAAGAGGGTAAAGCATGCGCAATTGATTTGAGAATTTCTTCTTCAGCAGTTATTAAATCCCCCCTCTTTACTAGCACCTTAGCTTTGATTAAGTGGTAAATCGAAGTCATTGAACTATCCTTGCTTACTAGTAGCATAGGGTACACCCTATTTAAAATTTGCTCAGACGTATCTAACAAAGACATTTTTTCTGCTGCTAATGATACATTGAGAGCTGCCTTCACATAACCTGAATCTAAAGTTGTTAGATCTGACAATGCAGCCAACGAGTAAACATAATGTAAACTGTCGTTAATCCCTTCGTATTGATTAGCTAGTGATTGATTGCTCTCTTTTGACTCCTTTGATTGGGCAAAAGGATGGTAGTGAAGAAGTAAAACAAAAAATAGAAATATCTTGTAAGACATTAAGAGTTTAGGGGTTAGATAGGTTTAAGTTTATAATTGATAGCAGACACTTTAATTATTAAAGCGCAAAAAATCTATTTTTATATCTCGAAAATACAAACAAATAATTAATTCCAACCTTAACCACTCTAAATCTTCAATAAAAAACTAATTCATTTTAGCAGTTTGTCATTATTAGCGAATCCCATTTAAGAATAATTAAAGATTACTACTTGTTTTGGTAACTTTGTACCCTTATGAATCATAGTAAAAAAGTAGCTTTCTACACCTTAGGGTGTAAACTAAATTTCTCAGAAACTTCAGGCATTGCCCGAACGTTCGAAGAAGAAGGCTATGCCCGTGTAGATTTTCACGACCAGCCCGACATTTTTATTATCAATACGTGCTCAGTTACTGAAAACGCTGATAAAAAGTGTAAGCAATTGGTTAAACAAGCGAAGAAAATATCCCCTGATGCCTATATTGCTATAATTGGGTGCTATGCCCAATTAAAGCCGGAAGAGATTTCTAAAATTAAAGGTGTTAACATGGTGTTAGGTGCAGCTGAGAAGTTTAACATTTTGGCGCACATTAAAGAAGTAGATGCGGAGAAAGCATCAAAAGTTGTGGCCTCTGAAATAAAACACGTGAAGGAGTTTTTTCCATCCTACTCCATAGGAGATCGAACACGTACTTTTTTAAAAGTACAAGATGGCTGTGATTACTTTTGCTCCTTCTGTACCATACCCCTGGCAAGAGGTAGAAGCAGGAGTAACACAGTGGCCGAAACCATTAAGGTAGCAAAAGAAGTTGCCGAGACTGATGTAAAAGAGATTGTGTTAACTGGAGTAAACATTGGAGACTTTGGTAAGGGGTCAGAAGAAAACTTTTTTGACTTGGTGCAGGAGTTAGACCAAGTGAGCGGTATTAATCGCTTTCGAATATCTTCAATTGAACCCAACCTACTCAGCAATGAAATCATCGACTTTGTAGCTAAAAGTAATCGCTTTGTACCGCACTTTCACATTCCATTGCAATCAGGTAGTGATAACGTATTAAAATTAATGCGCCGTCGCTACGACACCCATTTATACACCAATAGGATTGAGCAAATCAAATCACTAATGCCAGATGCTTGCATCGGAGTAGATGTAATTGTGGGATACCCTGGTGAAACAGATGAGGAGTTTTTAAAGACGGTTCATTTCCTAAAAGCTTTAGACATCTCTTATTTACATGTTTTTACGTATTCAGAACGTAATAATACCACTGCTGTGAGAAGTGCTGATGTGGTTCCGATGGAGGTAAGAAAAGAAAGAAGTAAGCAACTACACATTTTATCAGACAAAAAGAAAAAGTACTTCTATGAACAACAATTAGGAAAACCCGTTACAGTATTATTTGAATCGGAAAACTACGATGGTTTTATGCATGGTTTTACCGAGAATTACTTAAAAATTAAAGCCCCATTTAATCCAAATTTTGTCAACCAATTGAAGCACGTAATACCATTTAAAATTGATTTTGATGGATTAATGCTATCTGAAGTTCAAGTTGAAGAAGTCGCCTTATTATGAAAAAAGAAACAGTACTACCCTACAAAAACAAAGCTGACGGTAAGAAGCAACAAGTAGCGGAAATGTTCAATAACATTTCTGCTCGTTACGATTTCTTAAATCATTTTTTATCGCTTGGTATTGATATCATTTGGCGAAAAAAAGCCATCAAGCTTTTGCAATCAGTTCAGCCCAAAAAAGTACTCGATGTAGCTACAGGCACAGGGGATTTTGCTATAGAAGCATTGGCTTTAAATCCGGATAAAGTTACCGGCATTGATATTAGTTCAGGTATGCTAGAAGTGGGGAAAGTAAAAATGAAAAAGAAAGGATTCGACAACCGAATTGAAATGCTGTTAGGAGATTCAGAAAACCTTCCTTTTAATGATAATCACTTTGATGCCATCACAGTTGGATTTGGAGTAAGAAACTTTGAGAACCTTGAAAAGGGCCTGACGGAAATGAATCGAGTATTACGCACAGGAGGCAAAACAGCTGTATTAGAGTTCTCTAAGCCTAAAAAGTTTCCAATAAAACAGGTCTATAATTTTTACTTTTTAAACATACTTCCAGCCATTGGTAAGTTGGTTTCTAAAGACAGCTCGGCCTACACTTATTTACCTGAATCGGTAAACGCTTTCCCTGAAGGTGAGGACTTTGTAGCAATCTATAAAAAATGTGGCTATCGTAATATAAAAACAATTCCTTTGTTTTTCGGTATAGCGAGTATTTATTTAGGTGAGAAATAAAAATCTTCTGCTTACGTTTGTGACTAGAATAAGTCGAATTATGAACAATAAACTTGCTACAACATTTATTTTATTGCTTGCTTTTTCTAGCGTCTTTGCGCAGAAGCCAAAGGTAGAAAACCTACCGCTCTTTAAGCAGAAAAGAATTCATTTTGGATTTACTTTAGGATTAAATTCTGCTAATTACACATTGGATAGGAGAGATATCGACTTTGTAAATGATTCCTTATTGGTTATTGATGTAGACGGACAAAGTGGATTTACTTTAGGAATTGTTTCTGCATTGCATTTCAATGAATTCTTTTCATTGCGCTTTTTACCAAGTTTATCATTTGCTCAGCGAAACATTAATTATACCTTCACTAAAACGTCAGAATTAGGTATTCCCTTTACAGAAACATTAATCAAGCCAGTAGAGTCAACCTACATCGAACTCCCTTTATTAATGAAGTATCGCTCAAAGCGTTTAAATAACTTTGCAGCATATATTGTTGGTGGTGGAAAATACGTAATGGACCTTGCATCTAACGAAGACGTTGACAATGCCCGAGAAGATGAACCTATCGTAAAATCAGCATCATCCTTTATCGCTGCTGAAATTGGAGTGGGTACCGACTTCTTTTTACCTTATTTCAAATTCTCAATTGAAGGCAAAATGTCATATGGTATTAGCAATGTACTGATTGATGACAATACCATCTTTTCAAGCCCTATTGAGCGAATGCTACCAAAGATGTTTATTCTATCATTGCATTTCGAAGGTTAACAAATCCTAACTGCTCACTCTTTTTATCTCAAAATGCTTATTCTTGTTAGCTCTAATAAAGGCTAAACATGACTGAACTAAGTTGGATCGATTGGGCGGTAATGCTCACTACATTATTTACCATCGTTGCTTATGGTGTTTGGAAAACACGTGGCAGCAAAAACATTGAAGGCTACCTTTTAGGAGACAAAGCATCCAATTGGTGGACTATAGGGCTATCTGTGATGGCCACCCAGGCAAGCGCAATTACCTTCCTCTCTACTCCTGGGCAAGCCTACATGGAAGGAATGGGATTTGTGCAATTCTATTTTGGTTTACCTCTTGCCATGATTATAATCTCGGCAGTTTTTATTCCGCTTTACTACCGTCTTAAAGTATATACCGCCTACGAATTTCTAGAATCTCGATTTGATAATAAAACAAGAGCACTCACTGCTATATTATTTCTTATCCAACGCGGGTTAGCAGCAGGGATTACCATTTATGCACCAGCGATTATTTTGTCACAGATTGTAGGATGGAGTCTCAATTTCACCATTTTATTCATCGGAATTTTAGTTATCATCTACACTGTATCAGGAGGCACAAAAGCAGTCAGTCAAACCCACAAACAGCAAATGGGAATCATTTTTCTCGGAATGTTTATCGCCTTTGGAATGCTGATTTCATTTATTGGCGACTCCGTTGATTTTGGTCAATCGCTAGACATAGCAGGAGCTATGGGGAAGCTAAATATCATTGATACCGAGTTTAATCCAGAATCTAAATACAATATCTGGTCAGGGCTAATAGGCGGATTATTTTTACAACTCTCTTATTTCGGAACAGATCAGTCTCAGGTACAGCGCTACCTTTCAGGAAGCTCTGTAAAAGAAAGCCGACTAGGGTTGATGTTTAACGGACTGCTTAAAATACCCATGCAATTCTTTATCCTTTTTGTTGGGGTAATGGTTTTTGTATTTTATCAGTTTACCACGCCTCCTATTCACTTTAATGAAGCTAATATTACTAAAGTAGAAAACTCTATCTATGCCGAAGAGTTTCATGAATTAGAAGGTAATTACAACCAAGTAATTGAAACAAAAAAGGAAGCGCAACTCGCCTTTGTAGCAGCCAAAGAAAATGGAGAAACAGCAATAATCGATCAGCACAAAGCGAACATTAATCAACTACAAAATAAAGCCGATGCACTGCGAGAAGAAAGCAAGGCACTGATATTAAAAGTAGATGAAAAAGCAGAAACTAAGGACGATGATTACATCTTCATTACTTTTGTGATTAACTATTTACCAATTGGTGTAATTGGTCTTTTACTTGCTGTAATTTTTTCTGCAGCCATGTCATCTACCTCTTCGGAGCTTAATGCGCTAGGGTCTACAGCCACCGTAGATATGTACAAACGAAACATTCGAAAAGAAGGATCTGAGACGCATTATTTAAAAGCATCTAAATTGCTCACCGGGTTATTCGGTGTCTTTGCGATACTTTTTGCAACCTTAGCTAGTCTTTTTGAGAATCTTATCGAAGCAGTTAACATCTTAGGATCATTATTTTATGGAACAATTTTAGGTGTATTTTTGGTAGCATTTTTCTTTAAATACATTAAAGGGAATGCCATTTTTATCTCCGCAGTGATTTCACAAATTTTGATTGGTGTATTGTTTTACCTCAACCGAACTGGCATTTATGAAATTGGTTATTTATGGTACAACTTAATTGGCCCTGCTTTAGTCATCTTCTTTGGGTTTCTATTTCAATCCATATTACCTAAAAAGAAAAGCGAAATTTCAGACTCATAGTTGTGGAAGAGCACTTAGCGGATAAGTAAGCGTAAAACACCAATCATTTTTTGCCTAAAAAAGGCTAATCTAGGATAATTACTGTCGAAACTATTCGAATTATTTTAGCATTGCACACCTTTTGACTACAGCATCGCTTTACTTTAACAGAGATTTCAGTAAATTCGAGCCACGTAAAATTAATTTCTCATTTATGAATAAGATCATTCTTGCTGCTACAGCATTGGTTATTGGGTTTTCAGGCTCAATTAACGCTCAGAATAAAGAGCAAATTTCTTTAGAAGACATTTGGAAAAAATACAGTTACAGCCCTAAATACGTTAGTGGATTAACTTCCATGAATGATGGACTTCATTATACCACCTTAGAACGTTCAAAAGAAGGCACATTTATAGTAAAGTATGCTTACAGTTCAGGCAATGCAGTTGATACGTTAATCAAGCCTGGATCCCTTCAACACGAAGGGAAAAAGCTAAGAATCAATGAGTATAGCTTTAGTGCTGATGAAAATAAAATGTTAATTGCAACTGATCAAGAAAAAATCTATAGACATTCATCAAAAGCACATTACTTTGTAGTCAACCTAGCAACCGGTGAACTCGAAAAACTCACAGAGGGAAATAAACAGATGTATGCTACCTTCTCCCCTGCCGCAGATAAAGTAGGATTTGTTAGGGATAACAACTTATTTTATGTGGATCTGAAGACAATGAAAGAAACCGCAGTTACTACTGATGGTGAACACAACAAAATAATCAATGGTGCATCGGATTGGGTATATGAAGAAGAGTTGGTATTGGTTCAAGCTTTTGAATGGTCAAATGATGGCAGTCAGATTGCTTACTACAAGTTTGATGAATCAAACGTAAAGCAATTTAACATGGCCATGTATGGCAGCCTATACCCTACTGATTATGAATTTAAGTACCCAAAAGCAGGTGAAGAAAATTCTAAAGTTAGTATTCATGTTTACCACTTAGACGATGCTAAAACAATTGATATCGAACTAAACAAGCCTTATGAGTACATTACTGCTATTCAATGGACAAAGTCGGCGAATCAGTTAGCTTTATTGTGCAGCAACCGACACCAAAATGAATTGGACATTAATATCGCCAATACAAAAACTGGAAAAGTAAAAACGGCATTTACAGAAACCTCTACTACCTATATCGAAATGCCGTTTTTCATTGAATTTATGAACGATGAGAAAAGTTTTATCGTGCTAAGTGAAAGAGACGGTTTTAATCATCTTTATCAGCAATTTATCAACGGTAGCAAAGCAAAACAGATCACGTCAGGCGATTATGACATCACTGAGCTGTATGGAATAGATAGCCAAAACAAGAAAATTTACTTCCAATCGGCTGAAGTTTCTCCAATGGAACGTCACATATACAGCATTGGACTTAACGGAAAAGGCAAAAAGAAATTGACTACCAAAGCTGGAACCAATAATGCGACATTTAGCAAGTCATTTGATTATTTCATCAACTATCACACAGATGCTAATCATCCTTACTACATCACGTTAAACACCAACGATGGCAAAGTAAAACGGGTATTGGAAGACAACAAGGCATTAAATGAAAAGCTCAATAAATTAGCCATAGCGCCTAAAGAGTTTTTCTCTTTTGAAACTTCTCAAGGCGTATCGTTAAATGCATGGATGATCAAACCAGCCAACTTTGACGCCACTAAAAAATATCCTGTATTCTTGACCATTTATGGAGGACCAGGTTCACAAACAGTAACAGATAGCTGGGGAAGTTCTAATTATTTCTGGCACCAGATGTTGGCGCAGCAAGGCTACATCGTAGTTTCTGTAGATAACAGAGGGACAGGAGCTAGAGGAGCAGAATTTAAAAAATGCACCTATAAGCAATTGGGAAAACTAGAAGTAGAAGATCAGATAGAAGCTGCTAAATACTTTGCAACTTTGCCTTATGTAGATGCCGACAGAATTGGTGTTCAAGGATGGAGTTATGGTGGTTTCATGTCATCTAACCTACTATTAAAAGGTGCAGATCAATTCAAAATGGCCATTGCTGTAGCTCCCGTGACTAACTGGCGTTTTTATGATTCAATCTACACCGAGCGTTATATGCAAACACCACAAGAAAACCCGGAAGGGTATGATGACAATTCTCCAATCAATCACGTAGAGAAATTAGAAGGCAAGTATTTATTAATTCACGGAACTGCTGACGATAATGTTCATTTTCAGAATACAGCAGAAATGACCACCGCTTTAATCAATGCGGATAAACAATTCGATCAATTTGCCTACCCCAATAAAAACCATGGCATCTACGGAGGAAACACACGATTCTTCTTGTACACACAGATGACCAATTTCATCAAAGAGAATTTATAAGAATTACATTAAATCAATAACTAAAGTTAAAATTTACTACTTTAGGGCACTTAAATTTTAGAATACCTTAGAATATGGAAAAAAGCGATGAGTTGTGGGGACACCCAAAGGGATTATACATTTTGTTTTTTACGGAATTGTGGGAACGTTTTTCCTACTACGGAATGAGAGCAATCTTAGTGCTGTTTTTAATTAGTTCTGTTAATGGAGATAATCCAGGATTTGGTTGGGAAGAAAGTGATGCGTTATCACTTTACGGAACATACACTATGCTAGTTTACGTGATGTCCATTGCAGGGGGAATTTTAGCAGACAAAGTTTTAGGACAGAAAAAAACTGTTATGCTTGGTGGTATTTTACTGTGTTTTGGACACGGGATACTAGCAGTAGAAGCACTTTGGGCATTTTACGCAGGACTTGCATTAATTGTTTTAGGTGTAGGCGGCTTAAAGCCTAACATTTCTACCATGGTCGGTGGATTATACCCTCCAGGTGACGATAGAAGAGATAAGGGTTTTACCATCTTTTACATCGGAATTAATGTAGGAGCATTTCTATCTGCATTAGCTGTTGGTTACCTAGGAGAAAACTGGGGATGGCATTATGGCTTTGGCTTAGCAGGAATTGGTATGTTATTAGGCCAAGCAGTATTTGTTTGGGGTCAAAAATTCCTAACAGGTGTAGGTGAGGCTACCAAAGACCTATCGCCAATAGAGGCTGCAGCCAAAAAACGGCCACTTAATAAAGTAGAAGTAGACCGAATGAAAGTAATGTTAATTTCATTCTTATTAATTATCGTGTTCTGGGGAGCATTTGAACAAGCAGGTGGATTGATGAATATCTACACTGCTCAAAAAACTGATCTATATTTAGGATTTTTAGACTTTACAGTTCCCGCTTCCTGGTTTCAATCAGTAAACGCCTTTTTCATCATTACTTTAGGTGTGCCAATTGCTGCATTCTGGTACAGCTGGAAAAAGAAAGGGAAAGAGTCTTCCTCTTTATTTAAAATGGCTATTGGAGTAATTATTATGGGTTGGGGATTTTTATTTATGTCAGCGGCTTCTTTGGAATTTGAAGC